>CBFDAZ010000128.1:0-10414 GCA_965602825.1 uncultured bacterium | reverse complement strand
TCTTGAGGCCGACTCCGGACCAGCCGAGCGCCTTCGCCAGCTTCAGCTTCTCGATATCGGTCACGCCTTCGTCGGCCAGGACGGGCTTGATAGCGGCGACTGGCCGCATGTCGAAGCGATGGGCTGAGAGATCGCGCTCGGTCGGCTGTTCGACGTAGAGCAGGGCCTGGAAGGCCTGCGGGGACTGTTCCTCAAGCTTCCGCAGGTACTCGACCACCGTCTCGGGGCTCTCGTTCAGCTCGTTGGAGTCGGTGGAAAGCGAGAACCCCTCGGTGATGCCGAGCTTCGCGTGGGTGTGCGAGACGACATCCGCTACCTCGACGGTTCGCTGCACATCCCAATCGATGTCCGTGCCGCGCAGCTTCACCTTGAAGCAGATCAGCCCATCGCGCTCGATCCACTCCTCAAGGCTGACGGGCAAGCCGTCATCGGGGTCCTCGTCGGTGACCTCGGCGCGCGTGAGCTTGTCCACGCCGCCGACCAGGTGGAAGATCGGCAATCGGGCCTCGAACTGGGGCTTCAGGTAGTCGCGGATGTACTTGCCTTGGAACTCCTCGCCGAGATAGCATCCGAGGTCGTGCTCCATGAACTCGGGCCCGTAGGCGTCGTATGAGCATACACCGTGGAGTTGGCCGAAGGCATCGTGCAGAGCTGCATCGACAGGTGAGGCGCACACGAGTGCGCCCAGGATCGGCATCGGCTCGGCAAGACTCAACTCCTGGCACACACCGTCGGCGACACCGCCAAGGTCCTGCCGGGCCTCGTAGAAGATGTCGATCGGGTGACCGGCCCCCGCCTCCTCAACGCGCCGGGCGAACCTCTCCCCCACCTGCCGCATCGCCTGGTCGCGCTGCTCGTGGGTGAGGACGACGCTCGGGAAGCCCCACACGTCGCTGAGCAGGATGTTCCCCTGCCCTTCGGCGACCTTGCCTCCGGCGTTTTCGGCCGTCAGGCGCACGGTCATGGAGGTGACGGCGCTGACGATCCCCGTCCCGAACTTCAGCGGCGTCCGGAGGGTTTCATCCGAGAAGGTGACGTCGACGTCGCGGACGCGCATTCCGGTGTTCATGGGGCTCCTCCCGTGGTCGGCAAGGCGCGGCTTTCGCCGATGGCCCCGCCTCAACTGCTCAGATCGCGGCTGAAGCCGCTCCTACACGGAGGGCCGGCTCACCAGCAATCTGAGATCGCGGATTCTCATCTGGCGCTACTTGTTCTGTGCTTTCTCGATCAACTCTACGAACCGGGCGGCGACGATCAGGGCCGGATCGGTCGGCACATCCACACGCTGCACCTCGGCCGGAATGCTGATGGTCGGTGTGGGCCGGAGCTGCTTGTCCTCGAACTGCGGCAGCCACTGCCGGGACGTCTCGAGCATCTCGCCAACCATCTCGCGTGTCTCCGCAAGGGTCAGGCAGGCCGAGGTCAGGGGATCCATCGCGACGGCGTGGCACGCCAACTCGGGGTCGCCGGTGAGCGCCGCTTCTACCGCGAGTCCCTGGACGCTGACGTTGCTCTGGTTCAGGGCGGCGCACTGGGGTGGAAGGTCGCCGACGACGATTGGGTGGAGGCCCGTCCGATCGGTATAGCACGGTACCTCGACGCAGCAACCGTCCGGGAGGTTGGTGATCAGGCCATCGTTGCGGACGTTGCCGTTGAGCCGGAACACCTTGTCCGTCTCCATGGCCTCGATGATCCAGCCACAGTACTCGGCGCTGCGCGCCGGGAGATCGGTCGGCTCACCGGCCAGGACATCCTCGTCCTTGAAGGCATCGGCGACCGTCTTGCACCAGTCATAGTAGGCCCCGCTGGCACCGCCGAAGTCGGGCTCGTCGCAGTATAGGTCAAGGGCCTTCTTGCTGCTGCGGAACCAGGGGACATACTCGGACAGGTGCCCCGTGCTCTCGGTCATGAAGTAGCCGAACTGCCGCATGACCTCACAACGGACCTTCTCGTTGACGTAATACTCGGGCTTCTCGATATTCTCGCGGAGCATCGGGTAGAGATCGTGGCCGTCCTTCTCCAGCCACAGGAACCAAGCCATGTGGTTAATCCCGGCGCAGAGGTAGTCGATCTCCTCTTTCTTCACCCCAACGTAGCCGGAGATGAGGTCGAGGGTCGTCTGTACGCCGTGACACAAGCCCACAAACTGCAGGCCCGATGTCTCGCCGAGTGCCCAGCAGCACGGGGCCATCGGGTTGGCGTAGTTCAGCAGGAGCGCGTCCGGGCAGAGCGCTTCCATGTCCTGGGCGATGTCCACCAGAATGGGGATCGTGCGTAAGGCACGGAACACTCCGCCCGGGCCGAGCGTGTCGCCGATGCACTGGTCCACGCCGTGCTTCAGTGGGACCTGGTAATCGACGCCGAAGGCGTCCACCCCCCCGATCTGGATCATGACGATGACATAGTCGGCGTCTTTCAGTGCCTCTCGCCGCTCGGTCGTGGACCACACCTGTGCGGGCAGGTCATTGTCCTTGATGACGCGCTGGACGAAGTTCTCGACCTTCTCCAGCTTGCCGGCGGTAGGCCCCATGAGCGCCAGCTCGGCGTCGTTCAGCGCCTCGGTAGCCAGAATATCCAGGACGAGTGTCTTGCTGAAGACGATGCTACCAGCGCCGATCAATGCGATCTTGGGCATGGCGGCCTCCCTGACGGCAGTTTCGGGTTTCGGGTTCCGGGTCTAGGGTCTCGGGTTTCGGGTTCTGGATTTCGAGGTCGGGGGTCAGTGCACCTTGGTTGCGCGGCACGCAGTCCCCTACAGACCCCTGAGCTTGCGCAGTATGTCCCAGTACGCGCCCCGGTGGCCGTCCCGGATGGCCTGGACAAGTTCGGGGTTGTCGTCGTAGTTGTAGTCGGCCTGGATATTATCCGGCCAGCCAAAGAAGAAGCGTTGATCGCCGGCGATCAGGTCCTTGAGCAACTCGACCGGATCGTCGCCCAGCTCGGGTTCCAGGTAGAACAGTGGCATCGCGAGGTCGTCATTGCCCTCCAGATGGCCTCGGAGACCTGCCGGATCGAGGTGGCCAGCAAGCCCGTCGGCGAGCGGCGTGCCGGCGTAGATGCGCACGCCGAGGGCGACTCCGACGCAGTCGGCGCCGACACGCTTCATGAACTCGATGGTGGAGGCAACGGAATCCGGCGTCTCGCCCGGCGCTCCCAGCAGGAGATCGAGCATGACGGAAATGCCGTTGGTGCGGCATGCCTCGGCCGCCGAGGCGATGTCGTCGGGTGAGTGGGACCGGCCGAGGCGCTGCAGCATCTGCCCATCCGCACTGTCGGCGCCGAAGTTGATGCCGACGCAACCGGCCCGCTTCATCAGCGTCGCGAGTCCATCGGAGAATGGCGCCGGCGAGCAGTAGGCATACCAGCTCAGGGCATCCGCGGCATTCTGCTCGATCAGTGCGCGGCAGACGGCCTCTGCGTGCCCGGCATCGTTGTTGAACTCGCTGTCGCAGGTGTGGAAGCAGTCCAGCCCACGGCCAGCGAGCGCCATCATCTCCGTGGCGACGGCCTCCGGCGGCCGAGGCCGGATGGCCGAGCCTTTGCCCAGGGGATCGGCGCAGTAGACGCACCGGAAGGGGCAGCCCCGTTTGGTCTCGATGCCCAACTGGCCGCCCTCGCGGAAATACCGCTCATTGTCAAGCGCCTGTCTGGCGAGTGGCCTCGCCGGCGCAGGCTGCCACGCGGGGGGGTTGGCGTGGACTCCGGAATCGTCGCGCCAGACGAGACCCGGAATGCGGGACGGGTCATCACCGTTGAGCAGCGCCTTCGCCAGGTCAACCAGCGGCCGCTCGCCGTCACCCCGGATGCCGAAGTCGGCTCCGACGCGACGCAAGATGCCCTCCGGAGCCACGGAGTATCCGCTGCCCCCAAAGAGGATCGGGGCCACGCTGAGCTGGCGGATCGTGCGCACCAGGTCCCCCAGTTCGGAGACAAAGGAATGCTGGGTGGCGCAGTAGCAGTCGTCGGTATTCCGGAAGGTGACGGCAACCACAGTCGGCTCATGCTCGGAGAGAACCGCCTGCAGGTCCCCAGCCGGTGACTCTGAGAAGCAGAGGTCCAACACCACAAACGGCACCCCGCCCTCCTCGAGCGCCTCAGCCAGATAATCAATGGCGATGGGAGCGATCGGCGGTTTGATGCGGTTAGGGTTCAACAGCAGGACGGGAGCGGCCATCACTCACCTTCCGTGTCCGCCCGGCGCGGTACGCGGACCCTTCGGCAAGGTACCGCGGCCAACCTCTCCGGCTCGTGCTCCGTGGTCACCAGCAGGATACACTCGTTGCACGAGGAAGTGGATCGGGAGACTCTGTCCGGGCAACATCCGGCCGGCGGCTGCGCCCTCGCAGCAGAAGGGCTCACGAGGCTTGGGAACAACGCCGCAAGCGAACCGTCAGCAGCAACCGAAGCAATTGAGTACCTCTGCAGCCGTGGCGGCCGTGAGCGGCGCCACGTACGTATCGCTGGCCGTGGGCGTTATACGCGGGATTCTCTATACGAGCGTGCTAACGCCTACGTCGCGCGGGATCGTGCAGATCGTCTTCCTGTTCGGCAAGTACCTGAGCTACTCGCATCTGGGCGTCATCCACGGCCTCACCAAGCGCGTTCCCCTGCTGCTGGGAGAGGGCGAGGAGAGACGCGCCGAGCATTTGGAGCGCGTCGGAATCACGATGGTCTTCGGGCTGGCTGTGGCGGCGGGAGCGGTCATGTGGGGCTATGCAGGTCTGGCATCGGGCATCGGCGTCGCAACTCGCTTTGCCATTGCCATCGGCGGCGTCCACCTGATCTTCGGCCAGCTCGACGGCGCCTTCCGCGTCGTCCTTCGCTCACACCACCACTTCGGGATCATCGCCCGCGCCACCGTCGTCCAGGCGGTGCTCTTGCTTGCCTTGGTCGTTGCGGGCTCGCAGCTCCTCGACGCGCCGGGCACCATGGCGGGATGGGCCCTCGGCCTGGCGATGGTGTGCCTCTACATGCTGTCCTTCCGCCAACTGCCGGGCGCACCGCGGATCGACCTGGCGGCGACGCGCAACCTTATCAAGGTTGGGCTGCCGGTTCTGGGCGTTGGGCTGGCGGAGTCGTGGATGCGAACGGCCGACACGGTTGTTGTCGCCAAACTGCTCGGCGCAGAGGCTCTGGGCTACTACGGGCTGGCCTGGCAGCTATCGACCTACCTCTACAATGTCCCGGCCTCAGCCGGCTTTGTGGTCCTGCCCAAAATCCTCCGAGCCCACGGCGAGGGCGGGCCCGAGGCAACGCGGCGATCGGTACTGGAGATGACCAGGGCTCTGGGGCTCCTGGTGCCTCCTCTGGCGGGGATGGCCGCGATCGCCGGGCCGGCCGTGGTTCGCCTCGTGCTCAAGCGGTACATGGACGCCATCCCGCCGCTGGAGATCCTGCTGTTCGCCACGGTATTCCTGGCGGTGCCCACGGCCTTGCGCACGACGCTGATCGCCCAGAACCGCGAGCGAGAGCTGATCGGTCTCCAGGCGCTGGCGGGCCTGGTGAGTGCCGGCGCGGTCGCCTGGCTCATCGGCCGTAATGCCCCGCTCGCCCACCTTGCGATCGGCGCCGGCGCAGGATGGCTGGTTGGCGGAGCCACGGTGAGCTGGCGCGGCTTGAGGGGCCTCGGGCTTACGCCGAGAGGGACAGCCGCTCAGCTTCTCGAGTCGGTTGCACCATTTGTGTACTGCGCGAGTGCCCGGTGGGGCCTGAAGCTCGTCTTCGCCCGCTGGGCGGGCGCGCCATCCCCTTTGGTCTGTGACGCGATCTCGCTGGTCGTCTTCGCCGGGCTCTGCGTACCGCTGGTGTGGTACGCCGAACGCACCACGGGCATCCTGAGCAAGTTCCGAGCCAGGGGCGCAGGCCCCACGGAACAGCCTGCGGACGACGGTTACGGGGGGCCGGATCAGGAGGGAGGTGGCGAGATATGAGGTCTTCCGGCCGCGGGAAGTGGGTCTACATTGTCTCGGTTTCAGTACTGCTGGCGGGGACGGCGGTCGCGCTGACCCTGCTCACGCCGCGCCGCACGGCCGTTGACGCAGCGGATCAGCTCCGCGAGGCCGGCCGGTATGCGGAGGCGCTCGACCGCTACCAGGCGATCCTGGCAGATGATCCCGGCAACGAAGACGCGCTCTGGGGCGTCGCGGTCACGCACACTGCCCGATCGGATTACGCAATGGCGCTGGAGTACCTGAACCAGTACCTGCGGGCCCACCCGAGGGGCAAGCACGCCCACGAGGCCTCCCTGGCGTTGGGCCGTGCCCGGCGTTCGCTCGTGGAAAGCGCGACAGCGTCGCCGGAACTCGCTCCGGGGCCCGGGCCGGAGTTTCCGACCGGACCGCCTCCCAAGGTTGTCCAGCAGTGGCAGCGCGCACTCGCCCTGGAGCAGGAGGGAAAACTGCTGGATGCTATCACCGCCTACGGGGCGCTGGCGGACGGCGGTCAAGATGGGCGCGTCAGGGCAGCCTCTCTGGAGCGGATAGCACGGTGCGAGTCCCGCCATCCCCCGTTCGACTACGCTCGGATCCGGCACTTCTACCTGGAGGCGGGGCAAGCCTATCGGCAACTCAATGACTGGCAGAACAGCGCGCGCTGCAAAGAGCTGGCCTACCTGGCCGAGGAGTACGAGAGGGTCAGCGCGGAGCGAGAGAAGCTCGCCCAGGAACGCCAGGCGCTGGAGGCGGCGCGACCACCCAAGCCCCCGCCCCCGGGACCGGAAGAGGTGTATGGGAGGGCTCTGGAGGCCTTCGAGGCCGGCAACGACGAGAAGGCTCTGGAGCAAGCAGAGAAGGTGGTCGGCAAGATCCCCGGGGCGAGCTACATTCTGGGAATAGTCCACGTGCGACAGGGCCTGTGGGATGATGCGCGGCAAGAGCTGGAGCGGTACCTGACCGAAGCGCCCGAAGGCGAGTATGCCGGTGAGGCTCAGGGAGCACTGGCCGACATCAAGGGCAAGCGGCCGCTGCTGGTGGACACCTTCTACCGGGGCGCCCCGAAGTGGCGGCTGGCCGGCACTGACGGGGACAGCCAGCCGCAGACGGAGGTGATGGCAGGCGCCGATCCGAGCGATGGCCCCTGCCTGAAGCTGGAGGCCGGGCAGGCGGCGTATACGTCGTTCGACAAGGCGCCGGTGGCCACCATCGAGCTGCTCCTGTATGATCCCCCGGCAGGCGAGAGCCCCCCGGCCCCAACCCGTCTCGAGCTCTACTCCGGCGGCGAGAACACCTGTGCGCCTCTCCTGATCGACAGCCGCGGGTATCGGTTCATAGGCCAATCCACACCGAAGGTGCCGCGCACGCCGGGCTGGCGCAAGCTGGTCATCGATGTGTCGGACGAGGTCATCACAGCCCACATCGACGGGGAGTTCATCGGCGAAGTCTGGCGCGAGGGCGACTTCTCCGCCGTTCTCATCGAGATGGACGAGGCGCCCGACGCGGGGCCGCTGTTCATCGACGACATACGGATCGTGGAGCACCTTTGAGGTCCACTGCCGGGAGTCGCTACCATGGCGCTGCTTCTTCTGTTCCTGCAGGCGGCTGTTCCGCACCAGCCAGGGGCATGTGCTGTTCCGGAACCTGCGTATCGAGGGGAACGAAGTAAGCATGAAGGAGGAATGGCGCGTGGAGAAGCCGCCCTTCGTGATCGTCTGTGAAGATGCGGGTGCTGGTGCGTACGAGGCTTTCCCGGACGTTGTGCGCCTGGGTAACAGCGATCTGCTGTGTGTCCTGTATGCCGGCTACGGGCATGTGTCGTTGCCGAGCGAGGCCCTGCCCAGGGGTGGCCGTGTCTGCGCTGTGAGGTCACAGGACGAGGGCGAGACATGGTCAGAGGCGCAGGTTGTCTACGATGACGAGATGGACAACCGCGACCCCCACATCGCCCAACTCTCGGATGGCACGCTGATATGCACCTTCTTCTCGCTCTTCAGTGAGCCTGATGGGGAGTGGAGCTTCGGCGGCACGAAGCTGGTCCGCTCCGCAGACGGCGGCGAGACGTGGGAGCCGACGCCGATCACCGTGAGCGACGAGTATGCTTGCTCTGCGCCGGTGCGCGAGCAGCCCGACGGGTCGCTGGTGTTGGGCCTCTACTACGAGAAGAGAGAAGTCGGAGCCTGGGGAGCGGTGACGATCTCAGAAGACCGGGGTCTGACGTGGTCTGAGCCGATCACCATCGGCAGGGAGAGCGGTCACTACCACGACGCGGAGACCGATACGTGCCGGCTGGCGAACGGGGATCTCCTCGCCGTCATGCGGTCGTGCATGTGCTATGCACGATCGGCGGATGGCGGCAGGACCTGGAGCCCGTCGCAACCGATCGGTTTCGAGGGCCATGCGCCCTATCTCCTGCGGACCTCGTCGGGCGTCATCCTGCTGGCCCATCGTCTGCCCGGCACCGCGCTCCATTACAGCACCGACGAGGGCGAGAGCTGGCACGGCCCGGTGGCGATCGACACCGTCGGCGGCGCCTACCCGAGCCTGTGCGAGCTGCCGGACGGTCGGGTGTTCTGCGTCTACTACGAAGAGGGCGAGGGCTCCGACATCCGCGGTGTCTGGCTGCGGGTTGACGACGAGGGCGTATCGGTGATGCCTCGTTCGTGAGTGGCAAACGGCGCCGGGTTGGGAAACCCGGCCCACGAATGGCAAGACCTCGACATGATCGCACCAAGCGTCATCCTGCTGCTGGCTCACTGCGCTTCGCCTGTCTGCGGCGATGGTCCGCCAGCGCTGATCGTGGTACCTCCAGTGGCCGCGCCGCCCGGCATCGATGGCGTCCTGGATGACCCGGCCTGGGAGAGCGCAACTGAGGCCACGGGCTTCGTACTGAATACAACGCCTGTGTTCGCGCAGGAGCAGACCTGGGTGCGGCTCTGTCACGATGAACGGGCGCTGTATCTCGGTTTCATCTGCGAGGAGAGCAAGCTGCTGGCGGCCTCGCAACAGGCGCACCTGTTCAAGGCCGCCGAGACCGGCCGGGACGCCAACGTCTTCAGCGATGACTGCATCGAGGTGTTCATCGGCGCGCCCGGCAGCGGCACCTACTACCACTTCGCAGCCAACGCGGCCGGGGGCTCGTACGAGGCTCGCGAGAAGGACAGCAAGTGGGATTGTGAGTGGGAGTCGGCAGCGCAAGTCGGCGAGGGCGAATGGACGCTTGAGATGCGCCTGCCGTTCGCGCCGTTCGGCGGCCCGGCTGCAGCAGGCGGCGGGGATTGGGCCTTGAACCTGGCGCGCGAGGAGAAACCGAGCGGCGAGAACAGCACCTGGAGCGGCGTGCAAGGCCCGTTCCATACGCCGCACCAGTTCGGCCTAATGCGGCTGGGTGACGCGCCGGCAACGCGAGTCGTCGCTCTGCCGAGTCGCGAGCAGCCGCTTCGAATCGGCGCGCAAGATCTCAAGGAGCTCCTGCGCATCACGCTCCACGTCAGCGGACAAGCCGGGACACAGACCGTTGCCGAGTTGCTTGAGCCGGGGCCATCGGCGGAGGCGGTGCTGGACGTGCCGCGGACTGGAGCCTCAGCCGGGGGGACCCAGCTCCGTTGGGAGGTAAGTCGGTCAGAGGCCGGACCAACTCTCTACCGATCACCGTGGGTGGACGTGGGACTAGGCGCGAGCGAGTTCACCTTGGTCATCCTTCCGCAGGGCGCCGCGGCCGAGGTCTTCGCCAATGGCGGTAGGGTCACTGGCGACGAGCGCGGGTGGCACGTACTGCCATTAAGCCCGGGCGCGAACTCAATCGGGATCGAGTGCCAGGGGCCGACCGGGCAATGGTCGGTGCGTGTTGGCAGGCTCACGGATGGCAAGCTGGTTCCCTTCATCGAGGGGTGGAAGACGCGCCCCGATCCACCGGCCGATTGGCAGCTACCTGGGACGGATGTGTCACGATGGCACTTCGCCAGGACTGCTGACGGCGCGCTCCTTCCGGCCAGGCCCGCGGAACGAGTTGCGTTCCAGCGTGAACTCTTCGTGCCGGCAAAGGCGGAGCTGTTCTGGCCGATGGAGCAGAGCCTCAACCTCCCCCGGCGATCTCGTCAGCGCATCTACCCGCTCCTCGCCGAGGCCGGGCGCCATGCCTGCCAGGAGTTCACCTACGTACTCGATCTGCCTCGCCCGTTGCGACTCGTGGCCTCGGACCGGGTGCACGGCACGCCGGTGCAGATCGAGGCGCGCCCCTCCTTCCGGCGCGACGGGAAGCAGTACCAATCGCATGCCGTTCGACCCGAAGGGCCGGTGGGCGGAGGCTTCCAGCTTCTGGCCCACTGGCGTAGCGCCGACGGCGACAAGCACTACTATCAGGCTGTGCTCGACCTGGGCGGCACCTTCGACTGGCAGGAGTTCCGGGGCGAGGCGAGCGCGCCCGGCTACGCTGCCGAGTGCGGGGTGCTGCTGCTCAAGTGGCAGAAGCAGGACATCACCGG
>CBFDAZ010000127.1:0-10424 GCA_965602825.1 uncultured bacterium | reverse complement strand
CCGCGGCACGGTTCTCGCTGCATCGCAGCCCGTGTTGGTCCGTGGCGGCGAAGGCGACCTGACTGTCCGTGTGCGGAACCCGCTGAACAGCAGACGCACTGCCCGCCTCTCGCTGACCGCGCAGCCCCCGATCTCGCTCGCCTCCAGCGAGGCGGATATCGCGGTGGCTGCCGACACAGAAGAAGAAATCGCCTTCGGCGCTTCGGCTCCCGCCGATGCAGAGGCTGGAAGTTACACGGTGACCGCCACTCTCAGCTTCGCCGGGCAGACGTACGTCCAGGATCTCCCCGTGGCCGTCCGCTCCGCCCCGCCGGATGCCGGCCCGGTCGGCCACTGGAAGCTCGACGAGGGCCAGGGCACGGTCATCAAAGACAGCTCGGCCCACGGGAACGACGGGACGGTCGAGGAACCGAACTGGGTCGAAGGCAGGAGCGGCAAAGCCCTGCAGTTCGACGGGGCGCACATCGCTGTCATCCCGGACGCGCCCTCACTCTACCTGCCCGATGAGGTCACGATAGCGTTCTGGCTCAGGCTGCTCGGCGAGACCGGCACCTGGCAGTTCCCGGTCACCAAGTACCTCAACGAGAACATCCGGCGCAACTACGGCATCTACCTGCACCGCGAAGAGCTGTACCCGTGCTTCTCGGCCTCCTTCGAGCGTGGGACGTACCTCCACAACGATGTCGGATCGAATGTCCCCGTCAACGATGGCGAATGGCACCACATCACCGCAACCTACTCGATGTTTGACGGCCGGGTCCGCATCTACGTAGATGGCAAGATGGCCGTGGACCAGGCGTCTGACATGGGCGCCATGCTACCTGCCGACATCCCGATCCGCCTCGGTACGGCAACCATCGGCGTCATCGACGAGGTACTCGTCTACCCGCGAGTACTGTCTTCTGAGGAGATCGCCGAACTCGCACGGTAACCGCACGCCAGCGCCCGATCCAGACCGCGCCCTACCCCGGCTTGGGATGAACTCCGTCGAGAGTGGACAAAGCGTTAGCTTCCCTCGTAGGGGCGCGATTCCTCGCGCCCGGCGGGGTAGGGGCGTAGTTCACTGCGCCCATGCCGTCGCCGGTGGAGGCCCTATCGGGCGCCGGCATGGGAACCGCGACTTGGCCGCGCAGGCGGAGTATCCGGCCCGAATCCGTCGTGCACAGCGCCCATGTTAATGCCTATCTGCCTGTCCCCGCTTTTCGCTCGCGCAACCTACCCGAAGCTCAATAGCAGCCCGACCCCTCAGCCACCACCCGACTTGACGACAGGCCGTTCCTGGTGTATATACTTGCTACAGCAAATATTGCTGTACCAAGCATAAAGGACGCGTTCAGGGCCTGTGACACACGTGGGCAGTAAGAGCACGGTTGACGCGACGACTCGGACCGACGCCGCGGAAGTGGCGCAAGCCGCAAGCGGGTTGTGCCGGACTCTCAAGGCGCTCGACGACTACTCCAAGCGCGTGCAGGCACGGCACGGGGTCTCCGGGCCGCAAGTGGGGGCGCTATGGGAGGTGCACGAAAACCGCGGCCTGACCGTCTCACAGGGCGCCCGGCGGATGTATCTGCATCCGTCCACCTTCTCCGGCATTGCGGACCGGCTCGAGGCAAAGGGCCTGATGAGACGAGTCAGGGATGGCAAGGACCAGCGTGTCGTACATCTCGAAATCACTGAGAAGGGACTTGCTCTTCTGAAGACCGCCCCCAGGCCGATCAGGCACCAGATCGTGAAGGCCCTCGAGCGACTGCCTGAGCCCGAACTCCGTGCATTCGTCAAGGGGATGACAACTCTGGCGGAGGCCATCGAGGACGAAGACCGGATGCCGGTCTCATCCGCCTCGCAGCACGAGACGTAAGCACCCAACATCCCTGCCGCAACACAATCTGTCCCACGATCCGCGCAGGGCGCATCCCCAGAGGGGGATGCCTCGGGGTCTGTATCGCCGGCCGGAGCGCAGGGGCGCCCCGCCGTGGGGCTCGCCCGGCCGGGCTTCGTTGTCGAAGGGGGGAGACACATGCGACCACGGTTCTGTGTCATTGGCGCTGGTCACGGCGGATTGGCCATGGCAGGCTACCTGGGCCTTGCCGGCTTCCGCGTGAACCTGTATAACCGCTCAGCAGAGCGGATCGACCCGGTCCGCGCGCGAAGCGGAGTTCAATTGGAGGGATCGCTGCAGGGCTTCGGCCCGATCGAGGTGGCCACAACGGATGCCGAGGAGGCCCTGACGGACTGCGACGTGGTCATGGTAGTCGTCCCTGCGACGGCACACAGGGACGTCGCGGAGGTCTGCGCCCCGCACCTGACCGACGGCCAGATCGTCGTACTGAACCCGGGCAGGACATTCGGCGCGATCGAGTTCCGCCGTGCTCTGGAAGCGAGGGATTGCCCGGCTGATGTGATCGTGGCCGAGGCGCAGTGCTTGCTGGTCAGATCGCGGGTCGTTGGGCCGGGGCAAGTGAAGGTCTTCGCCGTCAAGAACGCCGTCCCCCTGGCCACCCTACGGGTACACCTGATTCCCCGCGTTATGGAGATTCTGCAGCCGGCCTTCCCGCAGTTTGTGCCCGGGGACAATGTCCTGAACACAGGCCTCAATGCCATCGGTCCGGCTCTGCACCCCGCACAGGCCATCCTGAATGCAGCCCGGATCGAGGACGGAGCGGAGTTCGAATGGTACGGCGAGGGTATCTCCCCCTCCCTCTGTCACGTCCTCGAGAGCATCGACCGCGAGCGCGTCGCTATCTCGGAGACGCTGGGGATCCGCGGGATTACGGCACTCCAGTGGCTCTACATAGCCCACAATGTCAGCGGGTCGAGCCTGTACGATGTCATGCGGGCCAATCCGAGCTACCGCGGCATACGCGCGCCGCGCCGGCTCACCCACCGGTACGTCGCTGAGGACATCCCTACGTGTCTCGTCCCGATTGCGTCGATCGGTCGCGCGCTCGGACGACCCGCCCCGACCATTGAGAGCATCGTGAGCTTGGCCGCTGCGATGACGGGCACCGACTTCCGGGCAACCGGGCGGACGGTTGAGGGTCTTGGGCTTCAGGGCATGTCTGTCCGTGACCTGCGCCTGCTCGCGATCGGCAGCGAGATCGGCGCGCAGGCCGAGGAGCGAGAGCCGGACGCTGCCGTGGCCCACGCCACCTCGGGAGGCCTCAATGTCCGCTGACAGTGACGAACCTCATCTGGCCCCCCCTGGTGTCAGCCGTCGCGACTTCCTGCGCCAGGCAGCCCTCCCCTTACTGGCTGCCGCGGCATCCGCCGGCTGTGGTGCCCGGGGCCGAGTCCTCGACACCCTCGCGATCGGTATCGACCAGGACGTGCCGACCCTCGACCCCGCCATGCACCGTTCGCGTACCGTCGAGTCGGTCATCCGCAACATGTTCGACGGCCTCGTCACGCGGGATGCAGAGATGCGCGTCGTGCCGGAAATCGCGGAGTCGTGGCGCCGCCTGGATGACCTGACGTGGGAGTTCACCATCCGCCAAGGCGTCCGCTTTCACAACGGTGACCCTCTGACCGCCGAAGATGCCGCCTTCACCATCGAGCGCACCGTGACCCCGGAGGCCATCGGCGGGCAGAGCTCCCCACGCAAGGGCCTACTTGGCAGTGTGACGGAAGCGGTGGCGACCGGAGTGCATCTCCTTCGGGTCAAGACGGCCGAGCCCTACCCGATCCTGCCGAAGATGCTGACCTTCCACGAGATCGTTCCGCAGCAACACATCCAGCGCGTTGGTGACGAGCAGTTCGCAGCCCATCCCGTCGGTGCGGGCCCCTTCCGCTTTGTGCAGCATGTGCCGGGCGAACGAATCGTGATGGAACGTTTCACCGGCTATTACGGCGGATCACCGGAGGTACCCGAACCCGGACCGGCACAGATCGAGCGGCTCGTCTTCCTGCCGATCCCGGAGGTGGCTACGCGGCTGGGCGCGCTTCTTGCCAGCGAGATCGACATCGCGGAGAAGGTCCCGCCGCACGCGACCGGCCTGGTGCAGCGGGACGCAACGACGCGCCTCTCGGCCTGCACCGGCACGCGGACCTTCTTCGTCGGGCTGAACTGCACCCGGCCACCGCTCAATGATCTGCGCGTCCGCCAAGCCTTCGCTCACGGCGTGGACATCCCCGCAATGGTCGAGTGTATACTCGGCGGACACGCGACCACACTGGCGGGGCCTCTGGTGCCGGCCGCCTTCGGTTTCGACGACAGCCTGGTGGCGCGCCGCTATGACCCCGAGCGCGCCAAAGCGCTCCTCCGGGAGGCCGGGGCCGGAGCGTCGCTCTCGGTGGAGCTGGATTGCGAGGATGCGGACCGAGAACTCGCCGAGGCCGCCGCCGCGCAGCTCAGCCAGCTCGGTGTCAAGGTTCGCCCTCGCGTCTGGAAGTGGGATGTCCTCCAGCCTCTGCTGGCCGGCCACGAGCGCGGGATGTTCCTGACCAGTTGGGGCAACGCCAGTCTCGACCCCGCGGGCATCCTGCCGCCCCTGTTCGTCACTGGGGGTCGGGGCAACTACATGGGCTACTCGGATGCCCGGGTCGATGAGGCTCTCCAGGAGTCCAATTCAGTCTTCGATCCCGAGCGCCGCCGATCGCTGTTTGTCGAGGTCCAGCGCATCCTGCACCAGGAAACCCCCGCGATCTTTGGCTGGGCCAAGCAGGAAATCTACGGGGCCCGCAAGCGCGTGGAGAACTGGGAGGGTCGGCCGGACGCGATGCTGATGATGCACCGAGTGCGGCTTGCAGAGGGGGCACAGGCGGCGACGTGAAAGCCACGGCAATTGCCCGCAGGCTGTCCCTCCTCGTCCTGGTGCTGCTTGGCGTCAGCCTGGTGGTCTTCTCCATGATGCATCTGACGCCGGGCGACCCGGTCGAGCTGATGATGGGCCAGGCGGGACACGTCACCGATGAGGAGATCGCCGCCCTGCGCAAGGAGTACGGCCTGGACCTGCCCTTCCACCGGCAATACGCCCGCTTTGTCACCCATGCGGCCCGCGGCGACCTCGGGCTCTCGTACAAGCACCAGAAACCGGTGGCACAGGTCATCGCCACCCATCTGCCCGCAACCGCTGAGCTTACGCTCTGCAGCCTGATCCTCGCGCTTCTGTTCGCCATCCCCGTTGGCGTCTTCTGCGCGGTGAAACGCGGGTCCTCATGGGACTGGGCGGCGATCGGTGCGGGCTTGGTGGGCGTGTCGATGCCCGGGTTCTGGCTGGGACTGGTGCTGCTGCTCGTGTTCGCCATCGGTCTGAAGCTGCTGCCCGTTACGGGGAGGATCGACCACGCCCTGGTCTTCGAGCCCCGGACGGGCATGTACGTGCTCGACAGCATGCTGGCCGGCGACCTGCCGGGTCTGTGGAGCGCGCTCAAGCACCTGATCCTGCCCGCGCTGACCATGGGGGCGCCCATGGCCGCCATCACCTCACGCATGGTGCGCACGAGCATGATCGAGGCGCTCCAACAGGACTACGTGCAGTTCGCCCGCGCCAAGGGCCTGCCCGAACCCGTCGTCGTGATCAAACACGCGCTGCGGAACGCCCTGATCCCAACCATCACCGTGGTGGCGCTGCAGACGGGCCTGCTCCTAAGCGGCAACATGGTCATCGAGACCGTCTTCAGTTGGCCCGGGGTGGGGCGTCTGGCTGTGCAGGCGATCGAGGCGCGGGACTACCCGCTCGTCCAGGGCGTGGTTCTGCTTTACGCAACAACCTACGTCATGCTCAACCTGGTCGCCGATCTTCTCTACGGCTGGGCCAATCCGAGGATCGAGGAGTAGCCGGCTGTGCAGACGGCCGAGGGGTCTCTCCCCGAGACGATGACGAGCGGCGTTGCGGCAGGCTTCTGGCGCGACCTGGCCCGCAACAAGCCGGCCCTGGTGGCAACGGCCCTGTTCGCCGCCTTCGTCATTGTGGGTCTGGCGGCCCCGGCCATCGCGCCCGGTGATCCGCTGGCCGTCAACCTCGACCGCCGTCTCCAGCCTCCGGCCTGGGCCGGCGGGGACTGGTCGCACCCGCTCGGATGCGACCAGGTCGGCAGGGATCTGCTAAGCCGCGTCATCTACGGTGCGCGGACCTCGATTGTGCTCGGGGTCGTCATCGTCCTGCTCACCCTCTTGATTGGCGTGACCCTTGGTAGCCTCGGGGGGTATGTGGGCGGCTGGACCGACGTCGTGCTGTCCCGTATCGTGGATGTGCTGCTGGCCTTCCCCTTCCTGGTCTTCGCGCTGGGCATGATGGCGGTGCTCGGTCCGAGCTTCATCAATCTGATCCTGGTGCTGGCCTTCAAGGGGTGGGTCGACTTCTACCGGGTCACGCGAGCCGAGGTCATGTCGCTCAAGTCCAGCGACTTCGTCCACGCCGCCCGCGCGCTCGGCGTCCGTGGTCCGGCGATCGTTGTGTCCGAGATCCTGCCGAACGTGCTGCCCTCGATCATCGTTCTGGCAGCCCTGCGCATGGCCGCCATCATCATTGCAGAGGCCTCGCTGAGCTTCCTGGGCCTCGGTGTCCAGCCGCCGACGCCCTCCTGGGGCATGATGATCAACGAAGGCCGGCCGTACATGCTCAATGCATGGTGGCTCTCGACCTTCCCCGGGCTGGCGATCGCCCTTCTCGTACTGGTCATCAACGTATTCGGCGAGGGCTTGAGGGACGCCCTCGACCCGCGACTCAAGCGCGCTCAGTAGGAGCCAACCGCGAATGGCAAGCTCGACCGCAACGAACTCAATCCTGGAAGTTGAGGGTCTCACAACGACCTTCGCGACGGACCAGGGACCCTTCCGGGCGGTCGAGGACATCAGCTTCTCCGTCAGCCCGCGGCAGGTCCTCGCCCTGCTGGGCGAATCGGGGTGCGGCAAGACGGTGACGGCCCTCTCGATCATGCGACTGCTCGGGCCGGCGGCTGCCATCGAAGGGTCCGTTCGACTGGCCGGGCGCGAGCTGGTCGCTCTTCCCGAACGGGAGATGCGCGAGGTCCGTGGGGAACGTATCTCGATCGTCTTCCAGAACCCGTTCACCGCGCTCAACCCGGCACTCCGCATCGGCGATCAGATAGCCGAGGCGATCCGCGCCCACGGCAACGGCGGGCGAGCCCCCAAGCGCCGCCGGTCGCTCCTCAGAGGCGAGGATCGCCGCGGCGACATCTGGCAGCAGGCCATCGAGTCGCTGCGCCGAGTGGGCATCCCGGACCCGGAGGTCGCGGCTGAACGCTGGCCCCACGAGTTCAGCGGGGGGATGTGCCAGCGCGCGGTCATCGCCGCGGCGATCGCGTGTTCCCCGCAAGTGCTCATTGCGGATGAGCCGACGACGGCCCTCGATGTGACGGTTCAGCGGGAGATCATCGCGCTGCTGGACGAGATCCGCACTGACGCCAATGTCGCGGTCTTGCTCGTCTCGCACGACTTCGCACTGGTCGCGGAGTTCGCCGATCGAGCCGCGGTTCTGTACGGGGGACTGGTGGTGGAGCGCGCGGACGCACAGCAACTGCTCGGCGCGCCGCGCCACCCGTACACGAGGGCGCTGCTGGAGTGCGTCCCGGCTCTGGATGAGGATCACGTGGTCGCGGCCATTCCCGGCTCCGTGCCGCCCCGATACGACCTGATACCGGGATGCCGCTTCCACGAGCGCTGCGAGATGGCCGACGACCGCTGCAAGCAGGAGCTCCCTGCCCTGCAGCAGGCCCAAGAGGGGCATTGGGTGAGGTGCCACCAGTCATGACAGCCGACGACAACGAGGGCCGCGAGCCCGTCCTCGCTGTCCGCAACCTGCGGAAGCACTTCCCTGTGCGGCAGTCCCTGGTCGAGCAGGCTCTGACCCGTCTGCGCGGCAGGCGGCCCCCTACCGCGCCCGCCGTCGATGGCGTCTCCTTCGACCTGTTCCCTGCTGAGACGCTTGGCCTTGTGGGCGAAAGCGGCTGCGGGAAGACGACATTGGGGTGGAGCATCCTGCGACTCATGGAACCGACCGATGGCCAGGTGGTGTTCCAGGGGAGGAACCTGGCCCACCTGAAGGCATCCGAGCTGCGGTCTCTGCGACGACGCATGCAGGTTGTCTTCCAGGATCCCGCCGGGTCACTCAACCCCAGGAGGACGGCCGGGCAAGCCGTCAGCCGCGCGCTGGCGGTCGCCGGCGCCACGTTTCGCGCCGACAGACGGGAGCGGATCGGGGAGCTATTCCGCGTCGTGGGCCTGGAGCCGGACCTCGCCGGCCGCTACCCGCACCAGCTCAGCGGCGGCCAGAAGCAGCGAGTCAGCATCGGGCGGGCGCTGGCCACCGATCCCGACCTGCTTGTTGCCGACGAGCCGGTGTCATCGCTTGACGTTTCGGTGCAAGCCCAGATCCTGAGCCTGATCGTCGAACTCCAGCGGGAACGGGGCCTTGCCCTGCTGTTCATCTCCCATGATCTCAGTGTGGTGCGGCAGGTCAGCGACAGGATCGCGGTGATGTACGCGGGCCGGCTGGTTGAGGTCGGCTCCGCTTCGGTCATCATCGATTCGCCGTGCCACCCGTACACGCAGTCGCTGATCGATGCCGTGCCGAGGCTGCACCAACGCCACCACCTGCTCGCCCGCGACCCACTGCAGGCGGCGCCAGGCGCCATCGGGCCACAGGCCGGTTGCCCTTTCCAGCCACGGTGCGCCGCTCAGCAGACGGACGCCTGTCGCCAGGTGGTCCCGGAGTTGGCGGAGGTCGCGGCGGGCCATTCGGTTGCGTGTCATCTGGTCCCGGCAACTGGCTGCAGTTGACCGGGCCGTCGCACACCATAGCAACACGATCGTGCACTCGCCTCCACCGTGCCGACAGGCGCGGTCGGACGCAGAAATCACTCAGAGAAGGGGAGAGGTTACAGATGTCAGGAATCGCAGGGACTGATGCAACTTCAGATGCCTTAGTAGTCGAAGAAGCGCTCACAGCCATCAATCATCGAGGCACCAGTGGCCACAGAATCGTCGAAGCCGAAGCCGCAACGCTCGGCCAGGTCTGGACGGAAACGCAGGACGACGTCATGGAGGGCGAGGACGACGCCCCGGTCGTGCTCGACGGAGAGGTCCACAACTGGTATGATCTCAGCCCCGGAGCCACATCGCCTCTGGAAGCCATTCAGCAGGCCTACGAGGAGCGAGGGCCCGGCTTTGTCCGGAGCTTGGACGGTCACTTCGCCCTCGCGGTCGCCGGGACAGACGGGCTCTTCCTGGCCCGTGACCCCTTGGGTGTCGTGCCCCTGTACTACTCGGACAACGGCTGTCTGACCTTCGCGTCCGAGTTCAAGGCGCTCTGCGGCATGAACGCCGAGGTCGCCGAGTTGCCGCCGGGCCATTACCACGATCCGCAGAAGGGCCTGATCCAGTACGCTGACCTTGAGCCCCAGGAGCCCCGGGGTGGCTCGCCCGACGAGTTGGCCACCGAGCTCCGGCACTTGCTGGTCGCTGCGCTCGCGAAGCGGGTCACCAACGGCCAGACGGGTTCGTGGCTGTCCGGCGGACTCGACTCCAGCGTCATTGCTGCTGTCGCGCGCCGGCAAACGTCGGAGCTGCACACCTTCGCGGTCGGGCTCAAGGGCGCCCCCGACCTGCTCTACGCTCGAATGGTCGCGGATTTCATCGACGCACAGCACCACGAGCTGCAGTGCACACCTGGGGACCTGCTGCGCGTCCTGCCGGACGTGATCTACCACCTGGAGTCCTTCGACGCCCTGCTCGTTCGGTCGAGCGTCACGAACTATATGGTCGCCAAGCTGGCCTCTGACCATGTGGCCGCGGCCCTCTCCGGCGAGGGCGGCGATGAGCTGTTTGCCGGCTATGAGTACCTCAAGGACCTCGAATCCTCGAAACTCCAGGCCGAACTGATCGACATCACCGGCCGCCTGCACAACACGGCCCTTCAGCGCGTGGACCGCTGCTCGAAGGCTCATGGCCTCATCGCGCACGTCCCGTTCCTCGACCAGGACGTCGTGTCATTCGCCTTGACCATTCCGTCGCGCTACAAGCTCAACCGCAAGGCCGGCATGGTCGAGAAGTGGATCCTGCGCCAGGCAGCGGACGGCCTGCTGCCACCTGAAGTGGCCGACCGGCCGAAGGCCAAGTTCTGGGAGGGTGCGGGAGTGGAGGACATCCTCAGCGACCACGCCCAGCAGGCAGTCTCAGACTCGGACTTCGCCGCGGAGCGCAAGCTCCCCGACGGCAGTCTGCTCAACACCAAGGAAGAGCTCATGTACTACCGCCTTTTCCGCCAGCACTTCGGCGAGCTGCCCGACACTTCGTTGGTTGGCCGGACGAAGGGTGCGCCCAGCGACGTCTGCTGAGTCTCGCATAGGTTGGGGAACCGAGACCCTCGTGGAATGGACGCGAGAGAGGGGGACTGGGCGGCTTCTGCGGAAGCCCAGCCGTCAGGGGACTGACACCATTTCGGCCGTCGTCTGGGCGAAATGGC
>CBFDAZ010000126.1:0-10444 GCA_965602825.1 uncultured bacterium | reverse complement strand
CTTCACGAGTTCCCTGAGCTTCGCCTCTACCGACTGGTTGACGAAGATCGTGGCGACCGGGCAACCCCGGCAGAACTCGTTGGGCACGTCGGCGAGCCGAGGAAGAGCCCGCTGGATGTTCGCGGCAACGGAGCCCTCCTGACGCCAGCCGATCGGCTCCGGGCGGCAGATCGCGTGGCCGCCGCACCAGTGCTGGGCGCCGTCGGGAAGGAAGAACGCCTGCGTGGGCGCTACCAGGCACCGGTCGCCCAGACCCAGCTCAGACTGCGTGCAGTCGGCTGCAGCGCGGGCGTAGTCCTGCAGACTCCCGGCGTACTTCACGCGCCGGTAGGGATTGGCAAAGAAGGCGTAGTCGTCGTAGCCAAGGCGCTGATCCTCCGGTACGCTTTGCGCCTCCTGGTACTCATCCCAGACCTTCGCCGCCTGCTCCCAGGTTTCGGTGAAGAAGCGCTCCCACTGGTCCGCTGACGGCCGGATGTGCGCGTTTTCCTTCCCGCCAACGGGAATGAGGTGGATGCCCAGATCTCGGTAATGCGGGTCGGCACGCAGGGGGCCCTCGGCTCCGGGCGTGCGCACCCGTTTGCGCTCCAGCAGGAAGCGCACGAGGTCGGGGTAGTCGAACATGTTCCGCGTCGTCAGCACGCAGTTGATGTGGATCTGCGGGTGGTTGGCGCCGAGGACCTCGCGGGCGATCTGGACATTGTGGATTCCCTCGACGATTCGGGCGAAGCGGCCGGCTCCTCCCGCTAGCTTGTCCTGGACGTCGGCCGAAGCCGAATCGAGCGAGATGTGCAAGCGGGCCGTGCCGGCACTTACCAGTTCTAGCGCGACCTGTGGCGTCACCGCCAGCGCATTCGTGTTGACATTGCTCGGCGCGCCGACCTCGGTGGCCTGGCGGATCAGGCCTTCGCGCCCATAGAGCGCTTCCCCGAAGAGCAGCGGCTCCCCACCAGTGTAGGAGAAGTACGGCCGGGGCGCATCGCCGGCCGTGAGTTCGGCGATGAGGTCCCGCCAAACGCCGATGGGGAGAGTCTTTTTGACGGGTCGTTGATTGCAGTACTCACACTTCGGCTGGGCGTTGCAGTCGAGGGTGAGGTTGACGCCGATGAAGGAGAGGGCCGGTGGCGCGCCGTCCCATCGGTCGGGCCACTGGCCCAGATCGCGGGCCAGGTCCTCGACATCCCGGTCGCCCGCCCCGATACGTCTGCGGACGCGCTCCTGGTTGCACGCCAGCAGCGACTCCTGCACGACGCCCACCGGATCGGGCATCTCCGGAGCGGGCATCGTCGATTCGCGCAGAGCCTGCAGGTGGTCGCCGTCTGCCAGGGCAGCCTGCCACGCTTCGGTGCGAACGAGTTCGGCGAGCCGCCGGGCGTGTTCGGGGAGGTATGCAGAGAGATCGAGTTCGGTGTGAGTCAACGCTAACTCCTGGTTGAGTGGCTGTCGGAACTGGGGTCCCGACCTTCCGGCTCGCCGCTGGGCGCTTCCGAGGTCCGGCTCCCAACTCAGTGGAAGGCCGCGCCCGTCAGTAGGTTATACCCCCAGTTCAGCCACAGCGCAATGATGAAGGCCCAGATCACGGCAGTGGCGTAGCGCGGCCGGACTATCAGGAGTCCGGTCCGGCCGGTAAGCAGGACACAGGCCTGCAGCGGGACCTGGAGCAGCACGTAGAGGAAGATGACCGGCCCTAGCCGGTGATACGAGAAAGCCCGGCGAGCTTGTCCGTGAGCCATGGCGATGAAGCTGCGGGTCATGCCACAGCCGGGGCAGTCCATGTGCAGAACCTGCCTCGTCAGGCAGGCGGAGGGCAGCGTCGGGCCGCTGGTGTATGGCAGGAGCACGTCCCCCCGGGCATTCAGCCGCAGCGCGACCGCAAGCAGGAGCATCGCGCTGCAGACCAAGAGGATCTTCCAGTGCCTGCGTAGAGGCGCGGGGTGTTGGCCGGACGGATGACCGTCACCTGTCATGAGAGGCTGCCTGGAGTCCGAGGCGAGCCGTGGGAAGGCGATTGCCTGGGCCGGCCCGTGTAGGCATCTTCACCCTTGGCCGGCGACCTCCCTTGCCGCGTAACCAGGGAGGGCTGTAGGTGCGTGCGGATCAAGGCGTCGGGCCGCCGCCGACTTGAGCCAGGAAGCGGACCAGGCTGATGAGGAGGCTCATCAACGGGCAGATGACAATCAGCGCCGCGCCGAACACCAGTAAGCGGGCCGCCCGTTGCTTCGCTTCGGGTGTGCTGGCGAGGAAGTAGACGAGAGTGAGGAAGACGACGGCCAGCAGGCCCAACAGGAGCACGAACAACCAGTAGGCCCACTCCGGCCCGGCCAGCACCTGCCTGTCCCACCAGTTGCCCTCGACCCGAGCCGCCGCATCGGCGTCGCGCGCAGCCAGGGGAGACGGTGGAGGCGGGACAGCCGGGCCCGGCGGCGGAAGAGGAGAGGGTGGCTCGGACAACTCTTGAGGCACGAGCTTGGTGCAGCACCAGAAGCAGACGTCATCTGTCGGCTCGACCGGTAGCCCGCATTTCGGGCAGCGGAGCTCCGAGTCGCTCACGATCCACCTCTTGTCCCATCAGTCGATGCGGCCGACGATGAAGATCGGCTTCGGATCACGGCCACGGGAAGAACGGGGCCGGCGTCCGCCAGATGCCGGCGATGGTGGCCCACAGTACGGCTTGCGAGAACTCACCGAGTATCAGCCCGAGGAAGAGCGGGCGGAGGTTGGAGTAAGTATGCATGCCGCCGTAGCGGGTGATGACCGACTTCAGCATCCAGGCGATCAGGATGGGGAACCAGAACACGATCATGCTCCAAGAGCCGCTGAGGGCGAAGCCAATCGGGAACAGTGGCCACCACCAGTACCGCTGGCGCATGGTCGACAGGATGACGGTGATGAGCACGCCTGACCCGAAGTAGGCCGGCAGCCGCGGGTCGTAGGTGTCGCCCGCTTCCAGCACCGGCGCGTAGTCGCGGACGCCCCAAAGGTTGTTGCTGAAGTACACATAGGAGTACAGGTTGACGCCGCCCTCGGTGTACGGGAAGTGGAGATGCAGGTAGCCGCCGACGGAGAAGCAGACGGCGAGTGCGATGATGATGGCGAAGAAGAGGTGCCGGCGGTTCAGCCGGGCGCCGTCGGACATCTTGAGAGCATCGAAGAACGTCGAGAGGAGGTTGCCCCGCAGATCCCGCACGAAGACGGGATCCATGAGCGCCAGGGCGCTGAGGGTCGTCTTGCCAAGCACGCTGCGCCGGGTGAAGAGCTGGACGAGGTTGATGGGCCGGAAGGAGGTCTCGGTCATCAGCATTCCGGCCTCATTGACCGAGCGCGCCATGACCAGCGAGACAACGAACAGGTACACCCCCATCTGGATGACAGCCATGTACCATGTCATGCCGAGTCTCATGGACCACCACACGGCGACAACAAAGCTCACGGCCAGTCCGATGACGGCGCCCCGATAGGGCAGGAGTTCGTCCCGGTCATCGGGGGCACCCGGCATGCCGCGGACGCGAGCCCAGACGTCGCGCAGGTGCGGGACGGCTGCGCGCACGAGGTGCACGGTGAGCACGATGTAGGCGCCCGCGACCTGGTAGCCGTTGGGCAGCGTGGTCGGGTAGAGCGGCATGGCCTCCGGCGTCGCCTGAAAGGCCGAGAAGACGATATTCTGCGCCCGCGCGAAGACGAAGAAGGCCCACAGCGAGAAGAGCAGTTGCTGAGGCAGGAAGTAGGCAAAGCCGACCGCCGCCAGGCTGCAGTAGGCCGTCGTATAGCCCAGATCCCTCCAGGGCTTGCCCCAACTGCTGAAGGTCTGGTTGAGGCGGAACTGGACGGGCGCCTCGGGCACCGAGGGGTAGAGCTCGTGGATTCCGTTGAGCATGAAGATCATGGTCGGGAGCGCAAAGCCGACCCAGGTCAGCTTGTTGCGGAAGAACGAGGTGCCGGCCATGGCGGTGGCGCCGGACATCTCCAGAGGCAGGTTGACGAGGGGGAAAGTGAGCTTCTCGTTGTCCACCCACTGGCGGCGGAGGATGGCGGCGATGCAGGCGAAGCTGAAGATGACGGCCAGGGAGACAATCCCCCACTCCAGCAGCGGGCGCGCCCAGTCCGCCCACGGGATGACGGCGCCGCGCGGGGTCCCCTCATAGAACCACATCGAGACCAACTGCTGCATCTCGCCGCGGGTGTCCCACGGCACGGCCCACTGTGGGAAGTTGGGGAAGAAGAGCTGCTGCCAGTGGTTCGCCTCGGTCGCGTAGTAGTTCACGCCGACGAGGGTGCCGAACACCTTCTCCAGGAGGCCGCGCGAGGTGGTGAGAGCCGCGACGAGGATCATCACGTAGATGATGATGATCTCGTGCGGGCGGAGCAGCCGGCGCCGGAAGAGGCGGCTGAGGAGGTGGTTCAGGAACACGACGAGCAGGAGCAAGCCGATGGCGGCGGGCGCGAACTGGCAGATGGCGATCTGGATCGACTTGACGACTAGCTCCGCCCAGCACACAACGAAGCAGACGGCCGCCGAGCCAATGACCCCGATGATCACCGCCCGAGCAGACAGGCCGCGGGCTTCTTCGATGCTGTCGCCCTCTTGAGAGGAGGCTGTATCCACAGGGTCACCCGTCGACAAGCCGGGCAGGCTCAGGTGCATGCGGGGGTCGGCTAGACGGTCTCAATGAGGCTCTTCCTGATGTATCCGCGGGCACCCGATGGCGCTTTGACCTCGCACCACAAGCCCTGACTGTCGTAGGTCAGGCGGAGCGCCAATCCGGGTCCCAGACGCAGGTGGGGGCGCGCGAGCAAGGTCACAGTGCTTCCTTCGCTGAGGCGTGCGATTTCGGCGAACTGCTCTCCCGGACCTCCCCTCAACGCAGCGCTGTCGGCGACGACGATGGCGCGCTCGCCTGCCAGTTCCTCAGTCATCTTCGCCCCTGCGAGTGACCACATTGAGGCTGCGAGCATACAGGCTACCAGGCCTGCCCAGCCCAGAGCGCGCTTCTCGGTCAGCAGCCATCCCCCCAGAGTGAGCGCCGCCAGGCAGAAGAGCAGTGCTGCTATGTTGACCGCCTCCCTGCACGTGAGGCTTGCTTTGAGGCCGTCCCAGAGCGCGTGCAGCCCGCTGGGCGAAGGTGGCGGGGGCTGGTCGAGGCGAGCCAACACTCGACGGAGCAGCTCGCGGGCGGCCCGATCCCTCGGCGCTTGCTTCAGGACTCGCTCCGCGTAGACCCGGGCCTGGCCGGGTTGCTCGAGCCGCAGGTAGGTGAGCGCCAGGTTGAAGTCGATCGCGGGATGGCCCCCAACGGCCCGCCGACACGCAGCGAAGTGCCGCTCGGCGGCGGCGTAGTCTCCCTCCCGGAAACCGGCGATGCCGGCGACGAAGGCTTGCTCCGGCGTCTGATCCGCCGCCAGAGGGGTGCCGGCAAGCATAGAGAGGGCGAGGACGACGGATGCCCGTCTCACGAGACTCTACCCCCCGGCTCCCGTGAGCGGCCGGTCTTAGTGTGCCGTTCGAGGCCGCGGAGGAGCTGCAGCGCCCGGTCGGCGAGGGCTGCAACGTCCGCCTCCGTAGCCGGAGAGAAGCGGACACTGTCGCAGGTCCGCAGGAGTTCGACAAGGGGCGCACCGTCAGAGCCGGCACCACGGGAGGCAAGCAACTCCTCGCCTGTGGCGGGCGACACCGTGGCGGCCGGCACGTCCAGCCTGTCGGCGATGTAGCCCGCCAGGGCTGCCGCGATCCCTGCCGCGGCCTCTCGCGGCGGCAGCTTGCCGGCGTCTCTGACCCGGCCGACGGCCGTTCGCAGGGCACGACGCGCACGGGCCAGCCTGGGGTCGCGCTCGAGGACAGCCCGCCGCCGCCGGACGACCCCCGTGCCGATGAGCCAGGCCATGGCGAGGACCTGGCTCACGATGAGGGCCCCCGACACCAGGTGGCCATCATCACGGCTAACGAGCCGGTCGGGCAGTGGCCTCAGTTGCTCTGGCTGTCCGAAGCCCGGCATGGTGGCCGCCGTTCCCGGCTCGCCCGGTTCGACGTGAAGCACGACGGGCTCACTTCGGGCCACGCGGTAGCGGCCCACTTCGGGGTCGAAGTAGCCGATGCGGATCGGCGGAATGGTGATGTCCCCCACAGTCGTGGGGATGATCACGTTGTCGAACAGCGCCTCGCCCTCGACGCGGTAACCGCCGTTGACGGATTCCGGCTCGAACCGCCGGTTCTCCGAGGATCGGTACTCCCGGACACCAGCCGGCAGCGAGATGGCCGGGGCCTCCATCGCTTCCAGATTGCCCCATCCCTGCACGATCGCTGTCAACGTTGCCGCTTCGCCCCGTCTGATACTGTCTCGATCCAGAACGGCCCGCACCTCGAGGCCACCAACGACGCCACAGTAGCTCTCCGGCCTCCCGGCCTCAGGAAGCCGAGATACGCGGATCGTGATGGGCACAGTGGTGCGCGTCTCAACGACCGGATCCCAGAAGCCGCGCGTGTACCGGACCGTGGCCGAGCTGACCGTGTGCTCGCCCGGCGCGGTGGGGAAGAGCAGGCGCAGGTCCTGCTTCACGACATACCGGTCGCCGTCGATCATCTCGTACCGCGGCGCAGGAGCGGGAAGTTCCTGAACCCGGAAGCCCTCGGTGTTCGCGGGCTGGTAGTCCACGTCGCCGGGCCGCGCGGCGTAGTAGAGCGAGAAGGTGAGCAGGATCTGCTCGCCAACGTAGGCCTCCTGCTTGTCCGTCTCACAGCGCACGATTACATCGCCGCGGACCTCAGCGGGCGCCCCAAAGGGGGAGAGCCGGGGTGGGAGCACGGGCGCCTGGGGGGTCGGCGGCGGGCGACCGGTACCGCCCCGAGCCGCCGTCACCTGGACGGTGATCGGGCGCGTCTTGAGTACCCGTCCCGCTACGCGCACGCCGAGAGAGGGGATCTCCCGAGTGCCCTCGGAGCGGGGCTGCAGGACGTACTGGAAGCTGACGCTTACCGAGGTCTGGCCCCCGACGATGTTGACCGACTGAGAGCGGAACTGCGACACCACGACGAAGTCCGCGAGGGGCCCCAGCTCGGGCTCCTCTACCTGGTCGCTGCCGCCGGCGCTGATGGTGAGCGTGAGCGTATCGTCCAAGGGGACCGTTCGACTGTCCACCGAGGCGGATACGGAGGGCTGTCCCAAGGCCGGCGGCGCTCCAGGCAGCAGCAGGCATGCAGCCGCCAGCCCCGTGGCTGCCAAGCATGCGCGGCAGTGCCGCCTGTTCGGTCCGCTGCTCACGTTGGCCACTACCAGTCCTTCCCGGTGGTCTCCATCGCTTCGGGCATCAGCCGCACGATCTCCTTGCGGAGCTGAGCGTCGTCGTAGGCGGCCTGGCGCAGCAAGGCGCGCGCCTCCTCGGGCGTCATCGGCATCGCCTGCGCCTGTTGCGGCTGGGCTTGCTCCTGCTCGCCTTCGCCGCTCTGCTGCTGGGACTTCTGCTCCTGTTGCTGCCGGTCTTGCTGCTGGTCCTGGCGCTGTTGCTGGTCTTGTGATTGCCGATCGGGCGGGTCCTGTTTGTCCTCCTGGTCGCTGTCCTGCTGATTGTCCTGTTGAGGCTGCTGCTGCTTCATCTTCTGCGCGATCTCGAGGTTGCGCTTGGCCAGCTCATCGTCAGGGTTGCATCGCAGAGCGTTCTTGTACTCCTCGATGGCGGCGTCGGCATTGCCTTCCCGCAGGTACGCGTTGCCGGCATTGTAGTGGGCCGCCGCCGCCATCTCCGGCGGCGCACCCGACGCAGCCTCGGCGAAATGCCCACGCGCCTTCTCGAACTCCCCCTTGCGGTACAGGGCATCGCCGCTGTTGAAGTGGAGGATCGGGTTGTCCGGCTCCAGGCCGAGGGCGCGGCCGTATCTCTCGAGCGCCTCGGTGAACTTGCCCTGCTCGAACAGCTCGTTGGCGGCCTTGCAGAGCGTGGCGGCCGTCCAGAACAGCGAGAAGCCGCTGCCCGCCAGGAAGCAGATCAGGGTGACCGCGGCCAGTCCGGTAGCCGAGGGTCTGGTGACTTGCCGTTTCAGGGGCCACATGCGCATCAGGAACTCCAGGCCAAGGAGTACGAGAGCGGCCGCCAGGGGCCACTGGAAGCGTTCCGCGTACGTCTTGAAGGTGAAGTGGCCCGCCCGACTCGACTCGGCGGCGGCCACCTGCCCGTACACAGCCGCCGCCCCGTAGTCGGCGGTTCCGCCCTCGAAGTACTTCCCCCCACCGGCCGACGCGATCTGATCCAACTGCCCTTCGTTCAGCCGGGTAACGATCACCTTCCCGTCTTGCCGTCGGGTGCCAACCACGTTCCCCTCCTCGTCGAACTCGGGGATGGGCGCGCCGTCTTCGGTCCCAATCCCGATGGCATGGATCTTCGTCCCCTTCGTCCGAGCCGTCTGTGCGGCTTCCGTACCTCCCTGGCCCCAGTCCTCTCCATCGCTGAGTAGCACGATGACCTTCTCTTGCCCCTCCCCCGCCTCGAAGGCCCTGACGCTGGCGGTAACGGCCTCCCGGAGCGCCGTGCCCGCCCCCGAGGCAACCCGAGCGTCGATCGACTCGAGGAACATCGCCGCCGCATCGTAATCGGTCGTCAGCGGGCAGTACAGGAAGGCCTGCGATGAGAAGGTCACGATGCCGATGCGGTCGCCCTGAAGCCGGGTGATCAGGCCCATTACTTCGCGCTTCGCAGCCTCAAGCCGAGACGGCTGAGCGTCCTCGGCCAGCATGCTATCGCTGGTGTCGATAGCGACCACGATGTCGGCCCCTTGGCGTTCGACCCGCTCCAGGCGCGTGCCGAGCCTTGGCCGAGCAGCCGCCACCGCCAGCAGGGCCACGACGAGCGCCAGACAGGCGGCCCGCACTCCGTCGCCAGCTCTGAGCGGGGACACGATGAGACGCGAAGCAAGAGTCTCTGAGCTGAAGGCTTTCAGGGCCTCCCGGCGCTTCCCGGCCGCCCGCCAGAACAGCCAACCCAGCACCACCACCAACAGCAGGACCCAGAGCGCTCCAGGAGCAGCGAGCTGTAGATATCGGGTCGATGGAAGCATTTCCTTACCCGAGCGTCATTCAGGGCGCCTTTCGCAGGATGGTTGCCGTAGCCAGCAGCTCGAGGCCTAGCAGACAGATCGCCGGCCATAGGAATCTGCCACACAGCTCGTTACGCTTGCGCAGCGCCTTCACTTTGAACCGGCTCTTCTCCAGCCGCCAGATGGACTCATAGACCGCCTGCAAGCTGTTGGCATCCCCGGCGTGATGGTACTCGCCACCGGTGGTGTCGGCGATCTTGGTGAGTAGCTCTTCATCGAGCTTGGTCAGAGCGTACGAGCCGTCGGGATTGCGCGCGTAGGTGGTCTGACCCGTGGGCAGCTCGACCGGAATGCGGCTTCCCTCTTTCTTGCCGATGCCGATGGTGTAGACTCGGGTGCCGAGCGCCTGGCAGGCCGTCGCGGCGTCCAGGGGATCGATGCTTCCGGCGTTGTTCTCACCATCCGTCAGCAGGATGACGACCTTGCTTTTGGAGGTCGAGCGGTCGAGCCGGCTGGCGGCGGTGGCGAGCGCCATCCCGATCGCGGTGCTGTTGCCGCTGATCAGACCCAGGTCAAGCTGATCGATGAGCGTGCCCATCATCTCACGGTCGAGGGTGAGCGGGCATTGGGTGAAGGCTTCGGTGGCGAAGACGACCAAGGCCAGTCGGTCGTTGGTGATTCCGGACACGAAGCGACTGAGCACGGTCTTGGCACTGTCGAAGCGGCTGCCGGGGGGAAAGTCCTCGGCTCTCATGCTGTAGGAGACGTCGATGACCAACACGATGTCGATCCCCTCGCCCTCGTACTCCTCCCGGGGACTGACCTTCTGCGGCCGGGCGAGGCCGAAGACGAGCAGCGCGACCGCGATGAACCGCAGGCCGGGTAACAGGGCGCTGGCGCGCGCCCTGAGCGAGCGCCCGCCGCCCAACACGGGGGATATGTCCGAGTAGACGAGTCGGCTCTCGGCACGGCGGGCCTTCGTCCGGCCCAGCCAGACGGCAACCGGGAGGAGCAGGAGCAGCAGAAGGTAGCCGGGATTAGCGAAGGTCACGAGCGACCTCCTCCGCCGGGCTGAACCTTGGGGCTGCGGTCTCCCGCACCAGGTCGGCGGCCGCGTCCAGCGCGCTGTGGCAGGCGGGGACCTCGGGCCTGGCCTTGGCGAACTTCACCAGATCGGCTTCGCGGAGCAGGTCCTCAAACTGCGCCGCATGCTCGGCCGCCTCGTCGTGGGCCTGCAGGCCGGCAGCGATTGCCGATGTAGTCTCCTCCAGCGTGCGGACGCCATACCGGGCCGCGAGGTAGTTCCGGAGCGCATCGCTGAGCCCGGTGTAGTGCTGCTTGATCCGCCCCTGCTCGGGGAGACGTGCCTCTTTCAGTCGATGGAGGGCCTTCAGCGCCACAACATCCGGCGGGTCCGGCGTCTTC
>CBFDAZ010000125.1:0-10466 GCA_965602825.1 uncultured bacterium | reverse complement strand
CGCGTCATCGAGGAACTCACGGTCCTCACCGCCCCGGACGATATGAAGTTCGCCGTGTTCAGCGCTGATGGGGGCCGGGCGTACGTGCACCTTGCATACCGCCGCGGCGGAAGGCTGACCCACTCCGTGCTGCCCCTTTCTCCGGAGTCCGTGGAGGAGACCATTGACCGGGGCCGCCAAATGGCACGCCGACTGCGGGAGTTGCCGGGGGCTTCGTCGTTCCGAACTGAACGGCAGGCCTTCGCGGCCCTGGCCCGAGAGACCCGTGAGGTCGCCGAGCAACTGGCTGCGGGCGGCGGCCCAGAGGACTGGCAGAAGCTCTTCGACCTGTACCTGCGCGCACTCCGGGCCAAGCACGAGCTTGCCCTGAGCAACCCGCTGCTCGACTCCGAGAAGCTCCTGTTCACCCGCCGGTACTGCTTCCATTCCTCGCACATCTACACGGACCACTACGACGGCAGCAGCCGGTTCGGAGGCAACCTGGCGGTTCTATCCCCGGTGCGTCCAGACGGCAAGGTCCGGGACATCGTTACGGGTCTCGAGCCCGGGATCTTCGCTTTCCCCGAGCTCTCGTTCGATGCGGAGAGGGTCGTCTTCTCCTACAAGCAGGACAAGTCAACGCCCTACCATGTCTACGAGGTCAACGTTGACGGCAGCGGCCTGCGGCAACTCACCGACGGTCCGTACGACGACATGGACCCGTGCTACATGCCGAACGGGGACATCATGTTCGTCTCGACGCGATGCGACTTCGTGGTGCTGTGCCACAACGCGTTTACGGTCATGACCCTGTATCTGATGGACCGGGATGGGGGCAACATCCGGCCGCTGTCCGCCAACACCAGCACCGAGTTCATGCCAAGCGTCATGCCGGACGGGCGAGTGCTCTACACGCGGTGGGAGTACGTGGACAAGGGGGCCGGTAACCTGCAGAGCCTGTGGGACGTCCTTCCCGACGGTACGTTCTCCCAGCACGTCTTCGGGAACCACTGCGACATCCCGACGACTCTCGCCGATGCCCGGGCGATCCCCGGCACCGGCAAGGTCGTCGCGATCTCGGCCCCGCACATGCCGATATCGGTCGGTCCCGTCTGCATTATCGATTCGGCCATCGACATGGAGACCATTGCCGGTCTGAAGAACATCACACCCGAGATCGGGCACCCGCCCCACTACGGCTACCCGAACCCGGACAGAGGCTTCTACAAGACACCGTACCCGCTGTCGGAGGAGTACTTCCTGGTCTCGTATCACTACGGCCCCGACTGGGACAACCCGAGCGGCTATGCCATCTACCTCCTCGACATCTACGGCAACCGCGACCTGATCTATCGCGACCCGGAGTTCTCCGCCTTCGACCCGATCCCGCTCCGGCCCCGGTCGCTCCCGACTGTGGTGACGCCCCTGGCATCCGGCCGTCCGTTCGAGCAGCCAACCGAGGACAAGGTGGACGAGAACGAGCCGGGGGTCGCACTTGTCGTGGACTGCAACGAGGGCCTGGTCGGCATCCCTCGCGGAACGGCGAGGTACATCCGCGTGCTGGAGGATGTGCCGAAACCTCACGGCTGTGAGAAAAGCCGGGGTTACGGCCTGCAGAACCCGGTGGTAAGCCGCGCGGGGCACTTCGCTGTGAAACGCGTCTTCGGAACGGTTCGCCTCAACGAGGACGGTTCAGCGCACTTCCGCGTGCCGACCGGCAAGGACATCTACTTCGAGGCCCTGGACGAGAACTTCATGGAGCTCCAGCGGATGCGGACTTTCGTGAACTTCATGCCGGGCGAGGTTCGCTCGTGCATCGGCTGCCACGAGCCGCGTCGGCAAGCTCCTCCGGCCCACTTCCCGGTCGCCGCCGGTCAGCGCCCGGTGGAGATCGAGCCGCCTCCGGGCGGAGTCCGGAACATCTCGTTCGTTGCGGATGCACAGCCCATTTTAGACAGGTACTGCGTCAGGTGCCATTCCGGGCCGACACCGCCCAAGGGGCTGGACTTCTCCTCCGACCGCACCCGGCTGTTCAACATAGCCTACGACACCATCATCTCCCGTAATCTGGTGAGCAAGGTCGATGTGACCCCGCGGGGAGCCTACATCGAGATCACGCCGCCGAAGCTCTTTGGCTCCCATGCGAGCAAACTGGTTCAGCAGGTCACCAGCGGCCATCAGGACATCAAGATGGACCCGGCCGACTTCCGACAGCTCTGCCTGTGGGTGGATGCGAACGCGCCGTACTACGGCACGTACGAGTACACGCGGCCGGGACGGATCGGCGGACGCGATCTACTGGTGCCAGGCACCGAACCGTGGGGGACCTACGAGACGCGATGCGCCGACTGTCATAAGGGGCACGATCGCGACCTGTTGCTGAATTTCTCCCGGCCGGAGCAGAGCCGCTTCCTGATGGCGCCGCTGGCGAAGGCCGCCGGTGGCTGGGGTCTGTGCAAGGAGCCCGTCTTCCAGGACAGGAGCGATCCGGACTACCAGAAGGTGCTCAACGGGCTCAGGAAGTGCGGCGAGGAGGTCGCGGCCAACCCTCGGGTTGACATGATGTAGTCGGGCCGGTACCACGAACGACTGCAGAACGCCCTCACTCTCGTGAGGCACGCCTTCAGGGCCTCGCAGAGGTCCCAGACCGGTGTTGCCGTGCAGGCAAGCCACTGTGGCGGAGCGGGAGCTCCGCCGCCACGGGACGGGAAGGCATGTTCTCTCGCCCGTAGGACAGGCGACCCGCCTGTCAATCCCGCTATGAAGATGGCGGGTGTGCCACCGTGGCGGAGCTGGAGCTCCGCCGCCACGAACGACTCGTAAATCTTCGGAGCAGTTGGACATGCCCCGGTGGGGCACCCGGAAATCATGAAGATATGAAGGCGTCGGAGCTGGCGCTCCGACCTACGAACGACTCGAACGGCGCGGGTCAGGAGACCCGTCGGCACGGACGACTCCCAAATCTCCGAAGCAGTCGCTCATCCGGCAGTCGCGGGACCCGCAAACCACGAAGATACAACGGCTTGCGCGTCTACAGGGAGAGCAGGAAGGCAGCAAGGTCGTCGATCTGCTCGGGGGTCAGGTGGTCGACCTTCCCGTGTTTGCCCTCCGGGTTGCGGGTCGTCAGCACGTCCTTCACCGTGATTGCTGATCCGTCGTGCAGGTAGGGCGCCGTCCGGTAGAGCTCCACCAGCGTTGGCGTATCGAAGTCGTCGCGTCGAGCCAGTTCGCTGCGGGTGCCGACATCGTACATCTGCAGATCGGTGTACAGGGGCGCCGGATGACACTGGCTGCACCCGGTCTCGGGGCTCTCGAACAGCTTCTTGCCGCGCTTGGCGCTGGCCGTCAGCCGATTCCCGCCGCCCAGGTAGGGACTGGGCTCGGGCCGCAGTGCTCTCAGGTATGCTGAGATCGCCTCAACCTCCCCGTCCTCGGGCACACGGAACTGGATGTACTTGATCCCGGAATCGACGGCCGTTTCCATTACATCCCGCACGCCACTGACCATCACCGGCGGCGTCTCGTGCGACAGGAGCAGCGACTTCGCGTTCTTGGGGTTGCCCAGGCCATCGTTCAGCAGGTCCCAGCGCAGCCCGTCGGCGCGGGCATCGGGGTGGCAGCTTGCACAGCTCTGCCAGTGCTGGAAACATATCCGCGCATCGTGGAACAGCATCTCGCCTCGGCGCACCATGTCCGGCTCGCGCTGCTCACCCAAGGCAATGGTGGCGCGCAGTTCGCCGGTCGCGGCTCGCAGCTCGGCCAGTGTGTCTGAGTAGTAGTTGGCCACCAGCAGGTCCTTGCCGTCGGCTGACAGGGCGATCCCTCTTGGCCCGTCGCCGCCCGTTGGGAACTTCGTCGTCACGCCCTTCCGGTACAGGAAAGTAAGGTCCCGGCTGAGGTCCTCACGTTCCTCAAGGGGCGTCTCCTCGATGACCTGGTGCAGCTTCTCGCAGTCCAGGAGGGTGGTCTCGTGGGTGCCGGTGTGGCTTACGAAGAGGCTCTTACCATCCGAGCTGATGGCGACACCGAAGGGGTTGGCGGCGCCGCGATCCAGGTTGTCGAGCAGCACCGTCGCGTACATCTCCCGCTTCTCGACGTCGATGATTGTAAGGGCATTGGTGTTGATCCAGCCGCGCGTGATCTGGGTTGGTGGCACGAAGAACCGCGCGAGTACGCTGACCACATAGGCCCACTTGCCGTCCGGCGAGCAGCAGATCTGGCCGACATCGGTACAGCCGGTCGGCAGCCTTATCTCGCCGATCAACTCCAGTTTCTCGGTGTCAATGAGGGAGATGTCGGCCGCCAGTTTGGGATCGTCGTTCCGGCCCAGCGGCAGCAGGTTCGCCACCAGGAGCAGGCTACCGTCAGGTGTCACCGCCGCATGAACGGGCTCCCGCACGACGGGAATGCGGGTCAGCTCCTTGTTGGCCCCAGTATCGATGACCGATACGTCGTTGGACATGCGGTTGCACACGTACAGCCGCCCGCCATCCGGCGATAATGCTAACCCACAGGGCCGGCTGCCGACCGCGATCTTGCCCTTGGTCTTGTAGGTGGCCGCATCGATCAGAACCACAGTGTCCGACGCATGGCCGGAGACGTAGAGCAGTGAGCCGTCCTCGTTCAAGACGAGGTCTGTGGGATGCTTGATGCCGCCGATGCGGGCCTTGACCTCCTCCCGCACCACGTCCACCACGGCCACCTCATCCGCTGTGCGTCCGGCCACGTAAGCTCCGCGCCCATCGGGAGAGACCGCGATCGCGTAGGGCGAGAAGTATCGGCTGCCCCCGGCCTTCGCGCGCTTCGCCACAGGTGAGACGCCAATCAGGACACCCACCACCAAGCCGGTGATGAGCGCGGTGCGCAGCAAGGAACCACCAGCAGGTCGAAACGTCACCAGTCAATCCTCCTCGGCCTGGCCGAACAAGGCCACAGCGGTAGATTCAGAAAGGGCCAGCAGGCACGACGGATGTCTGGATTCCCTGTCCTGGCGGCGATGGCCTTCTTCGCCGGGCAATGCGAGGCCAACTACTTCGGGGGCCCGGCCAGTCGCACCGGCATGCTGGGGTCGCCGGGGGGGCCTTGGGTCGGCGCGGCGGAGAGAAGTGGCGTTCAGGCGATCCGGCCCTGTAGATCGTGGACGAGCGCTTCCTCAATGACCGCCCACACGAAGGCACCAACCTCCACGTGTTGCGCGACTCGCTCGCCCGTGAGGATGACCTGGCCGTCTACCTCCGGGGCGTCTCGGTAGCTACGGCCGATCCAGGTGCCATTCTCCGTACCCTGCTCGTCGATGAGCACGCGGAGTCGCTGCCCATTGAAACGCCGGTTGCGCTCCAGGGACACCACCTCCTGGGCGGCCATGAAGCGCTCGACGCGCTCGGCGACGACCTCGGCGGGTACCGGGTCGGGCAGGGAGGCGGCAGGCGTGCTCTCCTGAGCTGAGAACGCAAAGCACGTGGCGCGGTCGAAGCGGGCCTCGTTCAGGAACTCCAACAGGGATTCGAAGTCCTGCTCAGTCTCGCCGGGGTAACCCAGCAGGAACGTGGTCCGGAGCGTGGCCTCGGGGATCATCTGCCGGATATGCGCTACGAGAGCCAGGTACGACTCCGCATCGCCCGCGCGGCCCATGTCCCGGAGCAGTCGGGGGACGGCGTGCTGGAGGGGAATGTCGAAGTAGTTGACTACCGCCATGTGCGCCCCGATTGTCTCGATCAACTGCTCATCAACTCGGTCGGGGTGCATGTAGAGCACCCGGACCCAACCATCGAAGTGCAGCGACCCCAGGCTGCCAAGCAGACGGGGCAGGGACTCCGGTGGGTCCAGGTCGCTACCATACGCCGTCGTGTCCTGCGCCACGAGCACGATCTCCCTCGTCCCTTCTCCGACCATCGCGCGGCATTCCTGAGCTATGCCGTCCGGCGGGCGGCTGCGGTACGGGCCGCGCAGCTCGGGGATGACGCAGAACGAGCAACTGTGGTCACAGCCCTCGGCGATCTTGACGTACCGCGACACTGGTGATCCCGAGGGCCATCGAGGAGGGTTTGCTTCGGGGGCCGGGTCTCCGCCTATCGCGAGCGGCCGCTCGGCCCGCACCGCTCGCTCCACTACGTCGACGACGCGGTCCAGGTCGTGAGGGCCCATGATGCCATCGATCTCGGGCAGCTCGTCGAATAGCTCTCCCCCGAAGCGTTGGCCGAGGCATCCGGCGCAGACGATGGCCTTGCAGCGGCCTGTGCTCTTGTGGTCAGCAAGATCCAGTATCGCCTCGACCGACTCGTCCTGCGCCGCGTCAATGAAGGCGCAGGTGTTGACAATGATGACCTCGGCCTCTGCCAGCTCTTCCACAATCCGGAAGCCCGCCGCCTCAAGCTTCCCCAGCATCACTTCGGCGTCAACATCGTTCTTGGGGCAGCCAAGCGGTAGGAGAGCGACTGACCGTCCTTTGGCCATACCTGTATCCTGTGGGGCTACGTGTTGGTCGGAGGTGGTTGAGCGTCAGGGACGGCCGGAGACTCGGCCTCCTCGCCCGCCCCCTCGTCCGCCTCCGGCAGGAAGCTCTGCGCTTCGGCATCTTTGCCGCTCTCGACGCGCCGGACGATGAAGGCACCGTTGGCCTGTCTGAATGCAGTTGCGTACTGGCCGCTGGCGAAGGCGAAAGCGACCTCGTCCTCGCCCGCCACCTGCATTCTGGCGCCGCACTGGCCGTTCCGGCTCGACTGACACCACAGCGCGAAGCAGAGAGAGCCGACGCCGAGCACGCCCATGGCCGCGGGGAAGGCCATGACGAAGGCTGATGACGAGCCCGCACTCCCCACAATGAGCACGGCGACAAAGCCCGCGAAGGCGAAGACAACGGCGAGGGCCATCAGCAACCAGAAGCCGACGAGCAGCACTCTCCGATGCGACGCACAGACCGAGCAGTAGAGCGGCTGGAAGCTGAAGCGTCGCTCCCTGGCAATCAGGGTCCAGACCACGTACACGGGCCAGCCGCCAAACAGCATGCCCACCAGGCCGAGGTTCCAGAGATGATACCGGAAAGCGGACATCCGCTCGGGCTGACGACCCGGACGGAAGTAGCAGTTCACGCAGTGGTGCGGGGCACGCAGCGGAGCGGGATGCCCCTGGCCGTAGGGCGCCACCTGCGTGGGGGGACGCAGGATGACCTCGTGCCCGTACGTGCGACGCGGCTGCCAGAACGGGAGTCGCTCGGCGACCCGCTCCCTCTGCTCCTCAGCCTCCAACACCTCCCGAGCGCTCTCGTGGCCGGGGTCCAGCGCCAGAACGCCACGCATGAGCTGCAGTGCTTCCGGCGTCCGGCCTTCGTGCAGGGCGACAAGACCCAACCGGTAGCGGGGCCCCGGGGCTCGCGGATCCAGGTGGATAGCGTACTCCAGGTACCCACGCGCCCGGCGGGTGTTGCCCATGTTGAAGAACAACTCGCCGACAGCTTCGTGCACGCGGGGATCCTGGGGGTTCAGGTGGTAGGCTTGCTCGAAAGCGTGGAGAGCGTCGCTGGCGCGTCCCTCTCGCATTGCCTGCAAGCCGATCTCGAAGGGACTTGGCGGCACTCTCGCATCGCCCGTCATTCCTCCTCGCCCTCCTCAGCCACCGTTAGAGCCGCGTCCACGCGCTCGGCCGTCACCTCAGCACCTGCCTCACCATCGTCCAACGGCGCCTCGTCGGCGCGGCCGGCTTCCCGCCGTTCCCAATCATAAGCCAGGCCGACAAGAACCTTACGCGCCTTGGAGCCCTCCGAAGGGCCCACAATCCCGCGCTCCTCCATCATATCGACCAATCGCCCCGCCCGCGCGTACCCAATCTTGAACCTCCGCTGGAGCATCGAGACGGAGGCCTCCTGATTGGCCACCACCAGCTCCACCGCAGCCTCGTAGAGCTCATCGCTGGGGTCTGCTTCGTCGGCGTAGGACCCCGTTCCATCCCTGACTTCGGGAATGATCTCGTATTGCGGCTCGCCCTGCTCTCGCAGGTGTTCCACGACCTTCTCCAGATCGGCCCGTCTGACGTAAGCCCCCTGGACGCGCCGGGGCTTGCTTTCATCAAAGGGCAAGAACAGCATGTCGCCGCACCCGATCAGCCGCTCCGCTCCCTGACCGTCGATGATCGTGCGGGAGTCGTGGATCGAGGCTACGGTAAGGGCGATGCGTGAGGAGATATTGGCCTTGATGGTGCCGGTGATCACGTTCACCGAGGGCCGCTGGGTGGCGATGACCAGGTGGATGCCGGTAGCACGCGCCAACTGCGCGAGCCGGCAGATGGAGTACTCGAACTCGGCCTTGGCCTGCATCATGAGATCGGCCAACTCGTCGATCATGAGAACGACGTACGGCAGCCGATCAAACTCCTCCCTCTCGTCCTCTTTCTCCATGTCCGCCAGCTGGTTGTACTCGGCGAGGTTCACCACACCTTTGGTGGCGAACATGTCGTAGCGCCGCTCCATCTCGCGGATGGTCTTGCGCAGGACATCCGCCGCCTGCGGCGCGGTCTGCACCACCGGGGCGAGCAGGTGGGGGATCCCGTCGTAGAGCATCAGCTCAACGCGCTTGGGGTCGATGAGGATCAGCTTGACCTCGTCCGGCCGGGCACGCGTGAGCAGGCTCGTGATGATCGCGTGCAGGCAGACCGTCTTGCCGGAGTTCGTCGCCCCGGCGATCAACAGGTGCGGCATGCGGGAGAGGTCCGCGATCACCGGCGACCCGGCGATGTCCTTGCCGATCCCGACAGCCAGGAGCGAGTCGGACTTGCGGTAGCCCTGGGACTCCAGAATGCTCCTGAGGCCGACAACGGCGACCTCCGAGTTGGGGACCTCGATGCCGATTAACGACTTGCCGGGAATGGGAGCTTCGACCCGAACGTCGATGGCCCCGAAAGCCAGCGCCAGGTCGTCCGCCAGCCTGGCGATCCGACTGACCCGGATGCCCCGGACAGGCTGCACCTCGTAGCGCGTAACGGCCGGCCCGCGAACATAGTGCTTAACCTTGGCCTGAATGCCGAAGGCTTCGAGCGTGTCCTCGAGCAGCGTGATGTTGGCCTCGGCCTGGTCGCGCTCCTCTTTGGTCTCTTTGTCAGTCGAGAGCCTCGCCAGTAGCGCGACGGAAGGCGGCTTGTACGGCCGCTCCCCCGCCTTCCGGGCCCCCTTCCCGGACTTCGCGGCCTTGGCGCGCCCGGGATTCTGGCGTGAATCGCCTTGCATCGGCCCGTCCCCGGACGCTTTCGAGTCGTGCACCGGCCCATCGGTCTCCCGGTGCTCGGACTCCGGATTGCCACTCTCCAGAGAGAGCTCGATCAACTTCGGCTGGGCGGGAGTCGCGGCAAGTTGGGTCTCCGAGGCAGACAGGGCCTTCCGGGTGGCGGCCGGCTTCCGTTTCTTCGAAGCTCTCACGGAGCGCGCCTGGTGCCGCAGCCAGCGGCCGGCTGTCCTCAGTGCCTTCGCGGCAAGCGGGGAGCTTGCCGTTGAATACCCCTGGGTGAAGAGCACGGCAGCGACGAGTAACACCCCGGCAACAACGATCCAGGTGCAGACCGGCCCCAACACATGCCGGGCAGCCCACCAGAGCGAGGCGCCAACGACACCGCCCCCCCGCAGGAGCGCGTCGGCGTCGAACTCGGCACCGCGAGGAATACCCGCGTGCAGCGACAGTACCAGGCAGAGGAAAAAGAGTCCCAGAGAGGCCAGTAGGCGCGGGTTGAGCGCTTTCGGGTCCCCGAGCACGGCGATCACGCCGAGGGCGAGAAAGAGCGCCGCGACGACGTAGGAGCCCGACCCAACGAGGAACCGCAGTGCCTGGGAGATGGCGACTGGAAGATAGCCAGAGACCCCTTGGGCGCTCAGGGCCAGGCTGGCGAACAGAATGAGCCCGAACGTGACAAATCCGACACCACAGAGTTCGCGCCGCAGGCGGTCATCAGCGGGCCCAGATGACTTCGACAAAGCCGTGCCCTCCGGTGCTGCATCGATGGCTGCGATGGTTGCGAGAGCGTTACCTCGGATTATAGCAGAAAGCAATGGAAAAGGGAAATGCGCAGGCCTGGCCAATGCGGCCAGAGCGCCCGGACGGCGCTTACTTGCGGGGGTCGCGGGCGTTCCGATCAGACAGGTAGTCGGTTGCCAGAACCCAGGCCGCGAAGTCGTCGATGGGGCGTCGGGGGAAGCGCAGCGAGCGCGGCAAGAGGCGCCGCCAACCCCGCGCAGGCTCCACGTCACGCCAGAGCTCCAGAGCCCGCTCTGTGGTATGCTGCTCCGGGACCAGGTCGAAGGTCAGGTCCGGAAGTTCGTCGGCTATCCTGGCTTGCAGGGCCTCGGAGGTGGTTCCGTCGCCCACGATCACGTGGGAGTGCGGGTACTCCTCCAGGCAATGCCGAAGTGCGCCGACGAAGGAGTCCGTTCGCACCACGAACCTGTCGAGGACGGCCCCGCTCTCGTCCAGCACGGCCACACCGCACTTGTCGCGCCCGGGGTCGATCGC
>CBFDAZ010000124.1:0-10485 GCA_965602825.1 uncultured bacterium | reverse complement strand
CCGAGCTGTTTGCACGTGATCCAACTCGCCCATTCGGTCTTTTCCAGACCGGTCTCGACAGGCTCAAACGTGCACTGGGTGATGCGGCAGTGAGAGCAGCGGTTCATGTAGATGACCCGATGGTCCTGGGCGACATCCGTCTCGAACACGATGCCCTGAACTGCGAGGTAGCTGCAGTTGAGGAGCTCGATCGCCCGGCCCCTGAACGTCACTCGGTCGGATGCGCTCATCAGCGCATTCGCTGACTCGTCCCAACCACGAGGACGGATGACCATGGGCGAGGTGACGGATCCGTGCCTGCCGGCAATTCTCAGGGGCTCGGCCAGGTCATACTCGCAGCCTTCCAGCAGGAGCACCGTACCGGGAGCCAACTCGGACACCTTCTCTGTGAGGTCATGCGGACCGGCGTAGATTCTCGCCATGCTGGCCTGGGAGGGAATGGCGAATCCCTGGCCCGCCTGGGCCGCCGAAGCTCCGAGCGTGGAGGCCATGACCGAAGTTGCGGCGGGCAGACCCCAGAGACGACGACGGCTGAGTTGCATCGTCTTCCCTCTCACCCGGGATTTCCCATATGAACTTGGGCGCCCCGGCATTGGCTGGACAATCAGTTGCTCGCCACAGACGTTTGCCGACTGGCTCTCGGAAACCTGTGCACCCACCTGTGAAGCTTGGGGGTGGAAGCGCTACCGCGGACTACCGGTCGAACCAGTACCCCTTCGCGTCTTGGACGTAGCTCATGACGTGGTGCTGCTGCCACCGGGCCGCCTCTCCGTCGCTCAGCTCGATGTGTTGGTTCTCGGGGAGCTCCATGTCCCGGGCCCACTCGTCGTCGAAGACGTGCACCTGACCGAAGCGCCCTCGGAAGTGCTCGTCCCCAATCGACTTGGCGACCTCCTTGTACTCGTCAGCTGTGAGCGGCTCGGTCACGTAGACGGATGCCCAGTAGTACTCAGCCGTGTCGACGTTGACCTTGAGGTCAACGGTGACGTCGCGACCGGGCGCCGACGAGGGGCCAAGGTCGAGGACCACCACCACGACGACCAGACCGAGGATGATGACCGTCGCGACGATGCCGATGAGCACGGCGCGCTTGAAGCGGCGTACGTCCATGGCGGACCTCCGGGCAGAAGAACGGGATGGTCCGCAGGAAGATACCTCAGGGGGAGTAGGGGGAGAAATGAGGGCGCCGGCAAGGGAGAAGGGTCAGCCGCTCAACAGCCTGCAGGGGGTGGCCGGGGCCCTCTGCGTCAGCGTGGCGTGGCTCGTGCTCGACGAGGAGAGCGACACGGGAGAGGCCGAGTGCGAGGGGCTGGCGGAGGAGCTACGAGCGTTCGTGCAGGACCTGCTGCCGGAGGAGTTGCGGCACGTGCTGGGGCTGGAGAAGACCGCGCGGTCGTACCTCGTCTCGCGTCGATAGCTCTACCCCTCATCGCGATTCGGGGCCGACTCAGGCGTACTCACGACGCGACCCAGGGACGTCACTCCAATCGCATCTCGTCGACGGCCATCGTCATGCCGACCTCGCAGCAGGGGTCGAAGCGCAGTTGCATGATTTTCCCGTGCCACCGGGGGTGATCCGCCAGGGGGATGCGGTACTCCCGGACCTGCTCGGAGTCCTCGAAGACAAAGCCCACCACGGCGGCACCTGAGATCGCGTCCCCTTCAGCGGCCCAGAAGAGCTGGGCGTAGTTGCCCTTCTCAGTACCTCCCGTGCAGCGCAGACGGATGACCAACTCGTGAAAGGACTCGGCCCGGAAGTCCACCGCACGGCGAAGCGTGGGATCGTCGTTGATGGACGTGAACCACAGGGCCCCATCGCGAGCCTCGACCTTGCAGCCGCTACCCGCCGTCCACCCGTCTGCCCCGGTCTCAAAGGACCAGGTGGTCCCGCCAGCATCCAGCTCCAAATCGTACGGCCCGAGGCCGACATCCTCGGGGCTCAGGTTCGCGGGCCGTGCGGCGGGGTCGCCCTTGCCCAGGACACGCCGGACCGCCTCGTACATGCCGAACCCGAACTCCGTGCACGGCTCCAGATAGCTCCCTTCGCCCCACTCATTCGCCGGGCCGAGCACCAGCACGGGGATGTCACGCTCGCGGCACAAGTCCCGGCCGTTCCGCAGCCACTCCTCGAACAGCGGCACCGATCTTCCCCACACGATTGCTCCGCGGTAGGCCGCCCACGGCCGGGAGTCCCAGCCGCTGTCGACGACCGGGAAGTACGGCAGAAGGGGCTCCACCGCCAGCGCTGCCCGCCACTTCTCCGGTGCGGTGCGCACCTGCTTTTCGTAGCTGCGCATCTGCTGGCTCGGGCAGTCGTGGTAGTCGTAGCCGGGCTCATGGTAGGTGGTGGCGCCGTAGTACCCCTCCGCCTGCAGGACCGGGGCCCAGGACGGTGGGTAGTTGTTGTTGGCGCTGAGGAACGCGATGCCCGGATAGCCCGCCGCTCTCGCGACGGAGTGACAGATGTCGAGAGCCTCCCGCACCTGCTCCGACCCGCCCAACGCTGCGCGGAGGCCATGTGGCTCGAACAGCGCGACCACGGGCTTCCCGTCAATCTTGTGGTAGCCCGGCAGCGTGAAGACCTCACTCACCCAGTAGCTCGCCAGCGCGCGCATGTCCTCGGGCGAGTGCACGTCATGGCTGCCGTGGTCGCACCATAGCAGGAACAGCTTGAGTTGGTCGCGGTAGCGCGCCCTGCGGTACGCCCTCAGCCAGTGGTCCAGCGAGTGGTGCCCCTGGTTCCAGTACCAGTCCAGGATGAAGCCGGTGATGCCGTTCTCCCGAGCCCACTTGATCTGCCAGTCCACACACTCGGGGTTGGCCTCGTCATACCAGCCCAGCAGGGGTTTGCGCTCCGGCGCTTCGCTGCGGATCGGCGCCCAACGCGCGGGCGAGTTCCAGCCGGGGAAGTAGAACATGAACACATCCAGGTCCGTCGCCACCGGCCGGGGAGCCGGCACGTACGCCGCCGGGGCGATCTGCAGGGCCGGAAGGAAGTCGAGTTGCGCCGTCGCCAACGGGGCAGCCGCTCCCGGGCGCTTCAGGCTGGCGGAGTACGTGCCCTCCGCGGCGGCCTCCACTTCCCACAAGAGTGACGCGCGGTCCCGCGGCCCAAGGGCCGGCAGACTGGCGGTGGCGGGTCCTGTGCCCACGAGGCTGACGCCCGGCAGGAGTTGCAGGCTCACGGCAGTGGCAGGTGACTCGCTGCCGCCGGCGTTCTCGACCACGGCCAGCAGCCGCCGGGGTCGGCCCGCCCGGTTGTGCCCGTCCTCAAAGCCAAAGTACCGGACTACGATCTCGGGTGGCCCGGACGGGCCCGCAATGAGCGCAAGGCTCTCGACCCGCACCTCCTCCTGCAGCAGGAGCGGGATCTCCAGACCCACCAGCGTGCAGCGTCCGCTCCACGTGGGGTCGCCGCTGAGTTGCACGAAGTAGGGTCGCGGGACGCCGTCGCCGCGCACGGGGAAAGGCTGCCTGCCGATTCCACCAGTCGCGGCGTCCGCCCACAGGACGGCCAGGACGCACGACCGGGACGACCGCAGCCGCACCTCAGCCCACCCGCCCGACGCGAGCAGCGTCGGGTCCAGGACCGGCGACATGAAGACGTCCGTGTGCTCGGTGGCGCCCCAGTCCTCCCAGCGGGCGTTCGGCTCGGCGCCTTCGAAGACCCACGTCGGCTTGCCGCTCGCACCGCCAGGCGCGGGCAGTTCGTGCACGGTGATGCGGTCAATCTCGAAGCTGCAGCCCTCGTAGAAGTGGTACACGTCGAGCCGCAGCGCCGCCAGTGGCCCTGCTTGCCCCCAGCCTGGGAAGACCGCCAGGTCCACCCACTCTTCCGCTCGCGGAATGTGGAAGGTTGCCTGGCCGAATGCTCTCTCGTCCTGAGGGAACCAGAACAGCTGTGCATTGCCCGTGTGGCTGGCCCGAACCCGCAACTCAAGCCAGTGTCCCGCCGTGGGCGTGAGATTCACGGGCCGGAGGATGATGCCCGGGTCGCCGCCCCTCGTCGATACCACCAGGGACTCGTCCCGTACGACAAGCGGCAGCGTATCCGGGCCTGTGGGTGTCCAGCCTTCAGCGTCGGCGCCGCCGAACTCCCAGACGTGCACAGGCTCCGCAGAGCCTGCCACAACCGACATGACCGATAGCGTGATCGCGAGCCAGATGACGGCTAACACGAGGGCGGCCTCCTGGGTGTCCCGACCGGCGTTCCCGGACCGCGCTGCAGCGTTTCCCGCTCCCTCAGCTAACGGCCTCCGATCAGGCCCGTGCCTGACGGTGGGGGCCAGGGCAGACCGGGGCCCGACGATGGGGCGCTGTCCGACTGCTACGGCAGCGCACGCAAGTCCGCTGCCGCGAAGCTCGTACGGCTTCCCCCCTGCACAGGGCTTCAGGGCTTCTCAGCCGCTTGCAGAACGCGTTGAATCGCATCCAGGCGGGCGGTGCCTTCGTCCAGCGTCGGCACGAGCCAACCGCCTTCGTCCGACTCGTTCCACGCGTAGATCAGGACCGCCTGGGGCTCCGTGACCTCGGGGTTCGCCTTCATCCAGTCCAGGGCGCTGAGGAGGTTGGCGGCCAACTCCGCAGGGGTCGGCTGTACGTACCATGGGCCGCGCGGCTTGCTCTTGTACAGTTCCTCGTAGCGCTGCGGGTCACGCCAGCGAGGCCGGTTGTCCCAGCCCGCGCTCACGAGCGGGACCACCTGCTTGCCAGTGGCCCGGCACGACTCCCAGAACGCCCGGTTGCCCGCGGCGAGGTTGCTGTAGGGGTACTCCTGATCTCCCCAGTTCGCCAGGTCCACCATCGCATAGGCGCTGATGGCGTCGAAGCCGAGTCGGTCCACCAGCTTCGCCCCCTCCTCCGCATGCCAGACCTGGGCCACGATCAGCGGCGGGCCCAGCCCTGCCTCGATTGCCTTGGTGCGAATGAGGTCCAGCGCCGCACGTGCCTGCTCCTCACCCCCGAAGTGTTTGGCCAGGTTCTCCGTGTAGTAGACGTACAGCAGCGGTCGGTTGCCCCGGACCTTCTGGTAGGCGGGATCGGCGAAGTACTGCGCCAGCCGCTCGGCTGCCCGCCCGTACTCCGCAATCGGCCCCCACCATCCCTGGCCCATCATGACGAAGCAGAAGTGGACGTCCGTCCGGTTGGCGCTGGCGAGGTGCAGCTTGAGACCGTACGCGTCCGGTTCCTGGCTCAGGTCGGTGGGCAGGTGGAAGCAGTAGGCCCAGTAGTCCAGCCCCGCCGCCTTGGCGTAAGCGATCTCCTGGTCCATGACCGCCTGCGTATCCGCCCGGACCTCAACTGCGTCGGGCCCGGTCACCTTGCCGTAGAAGGGCAGCCGGCTGCGCCACTGTGCCGGGCCGAGGTTGCGCTCCCATTCGCTCCCCGCCGTCCAGGCATCCCAGCGGATAGCGCCCACGATCGGGCGAATGCCCGCCGCGAAGCACTCCGGCATGACCGTCCCCAAGCAGATGGTCAACACAGACATCAGAATGGCGAGCCGCCAGCGCATGAGTAGGCCTCCGCACGCTCCACAGGATGACTGCACGGGCGAAGATTCTGCCCGCGGGGTCCGCAGCCCTTCCGCTATGTCTTCCGGTCGACTTCCGTAATATCATATGAAAAACCCTCGCATCTCGACATCATTCCGGAGGCCCCAATGCCACGACACCGTTACCCCGGATCCCGCCGTCACACCAGCCGCGCCCAGGACGCCCTCACCGAGGAGCAGCTCGACGCTCTGTTAGCCGCCGTCAACGCCCGCACCCCCACCGGCAAGCGCAACCTCGCCCTACTACTCGTCATGGCCGACGCCGGCCTGCGCGTGAGCGAGGCGACGGCGTTGCCTACCACCGACCTGGTAGCCGAGGGCGGTCAGTACACTCACGTGGACATTCGCCGGGGCAAGGGGGGCAAGCCCGGTCGCGTAGCGCTCACCGAACGAGCAGCGGCTGCGACGGGGGTGTGGCTCAAGGCGCGATCAGAGCTGGCCCTCGGCCACGGGCCGCTCTTCTGCACGATCAGCAGCGGCACAGCCGGCGGGCACTGGGCGGAGCCCGGTCAGGCCCTCCAGCCCGGCCGCCCCGTCAGCACCGAATACGTGCGCCAACTCGTGCACCGGGCGGCACGTCGGGCAGGCATTCCCACACGGGTCACGCCGCTCTCGCAGCCGTCATCGCGAGACATAGGCCGCGTGCCCAAACGGGCCGAGGAGCCCGGTCCAGATCCCTATTGGAGTTTGATCAACACGCCTTGCCCGGCGACCAGCCAGCAGGCGTTGCCCTCTTCCATCCCGAGTTCCGACCCGTCCTCGGCGGAGATGACCGTGCCCTCCTGGTAGACCTCGCTCAACTCGAGGGCGATCTTGGCCGACTTCTCCAGACTCAGGTTGACGGCCATGACGTAGCGCGCCGCGTCCTCGGCGACGAACTCGCCGACCATCACGGGCACGTCCGCCTCGATCGCCTGCACCAGCTCTCCGGGCAACGCCGGCGCCGGGTCCAGCGGCGCCGGCGAGGTGAAGTAGACCCCGGTCGATCGGAGCCGGTTCATGATCGGGCCGAGCGTCCGCATCTGCCGGTTGACCAGCTGGAGGTATTGCCAGGTCACGGTCCTATTCTGGTTCTCGTCGATTGGCGCGTAGCCGTAGCCGCGCGAGTTGTACGTGTACCAGGTGACTCCGCGGCCGCCAGCGGCCAGCGTTGTGTACACCTGGAGCTGGAGATTGGCGGGCGAGGGAATGGTGGTGTGTGAGCGGATCTGGTTGGAGGACACGATGTTCCAGAAGGGCAGACCATACTTCAGCGCAACCTCTCGCACCGCCAGCAGGTCCCTGAAGTACTGCGCGGCCCGGCCGGCCTCCGTCAGGTCCATCGAGTACTGGACCATGTAGTCGTCGTAGCTGACAACCTGCGGCTTCACCTCGGTGACGAACCGCTCGAGGTACTCGTCGAAGCTCGCGGTCTCGAGCTGCGAGGTATCGGGCGCCCCGATGGTGGCGTACCCGGGGAAGAGGTTGATGTAGGCCAGCTTCCCGGGCGCGTACCTCTTGACGGCCGCGACACCCACGGCGAGCTTCGGGAAGAGCGTTGCACCGGGCTCGTCGACGAGGTAGTACCCCAGGATCGCCTCGCTGTCGCCTGCGTCCTCGACCATCTGCCTGATGAACGCATCGATCTGCTCATCCGACAGCTCTTCCCATTCCTCACGCTTGAGAGGCCCGCGATCGGCAGTGCCAAATATGAGGGCCTTCAGGCCGTGCTGCTCGCATAGCGGCAGATCATCGGGCTTCACGAAGCCTGCCATCGTGAAGTTGCACTCGGCAATGCTCTCGACGCCGTGTCTGGGGTTCGCAGTCCCGTCCCAGCCATGCAGCGGGTCCCAGGGGAGAATGGGGAAGAACTCCGCCGGCGTCTCAAGGGGCTCCAACTCAGTCATCGCGACGGTCCTATCCGCGTTGCCTCCATCGTCCGCACCATGAGCGCAGATCAACAGTGCACTGAAGGCGCCGCACGAGATGAGCAGTCTCGGGAATAGGCGCATGTTCTACGCACGGTCCTTTCATTGTCAGTTCAGATGGCGGTATCGGTCGAGATAGGGCGACAGGGCGCAGAACCTCGAGCCGCGCCCGCGCGGACACTTGAGGAGCCCCCTGTCGTCTCAGTGGCCGTCCTCGCTTCTCCCGCACCACCAGTAGGTCACTGACAACCAGCCCGTTCTCCTTGCCACTGGTGTTCTTCAGCCCTGGCTGGATCCGTTCGACGCTGCCCGCCTCCAACCTCTCGTCCGGGCTCTTGCTGCTGTCGTGTGGCCGGTGCTGTGACTCGACTCGTCCCCATGACCTCCCCCCGTTAGCGGTACCATCCACGGTGTTAAAGCCTCGGCTTGTGCAGCCATGCCCGGAAGGGGAGGCGTAGCCGAGCCTGGAGGGCATGGCTGGATCGCTTCGGGCGCCGGTGGGCGGTGGCCCAAATCGCTATGTGGGCGGACCGTGTTCTTGTGCCTTCGCCATCTCTTCACGACCACCCTTGCTTCCAACAGCTCATCCCTGAGCCTGCCGCTGCCAGAACTCGATGTACCCGTTCTCCCAAGGGCTTCCTGGCTCTGTGAATAGTGTCTTCACGCCCAACTGCCCCAGCACCCGGTGGGCTCGTCGCTCCGACACCCACTCTCGACCCAGAGCAACCCGTACATGCCCTGGGGCCGCCCGGCGCTCGGCGGGACTCGGAAGCTCCCCGACTCCGCCTCCCTTGGGATCTCGATCTCAAGGGCTTGCTGTCCCCCCGGGAAGGTCTATCCGCCCGGAATCTGGGGGTCTCGAACCGGCGCGATGGGTACTGGGACCTCACGGCGGGAGGGAACGCCGGGCGAAGGCCGAAGGGGGCGGAGTCAGGGACCGGTCGCCCAAGGGGGATTGCACGATGCACCGACAGATGGCCGCAGGGATCGGGGCGTCGATACTGATGGTGATTGCGGGCGGGTGCAGGTCCGCTGCGGCGGCGGGTGTCACCGTGAGCGTCTCTCCTGAGAAGGCTGGGGAGCAGGCGGGCCGGATGCGCGGATCGTTGGCAAGATCGGCGGCCTCAACGTAGGGGATCGCGTGCGCGTGAAGTGGTACGTGAACGACCACGTCCGCATCGATGACATCGGACCGGCGCGCTGAACGGCGCCGGCGCGAGAGGGTGGTGGGTATGTGCCGGGCGAGTGTGCTCTGGACTGCGGTCGCGGCCGGGGTGATGGGCCATCAGGCTCGGGGGCCGGCTCAGGGGGCTGAGTTGCCTCCCCTGGAGGCTCAGCCGACCGAGAACGTGTCCCTGATAGTCAACGGCAGGTTCGAGGACCCCGAGTCAAAGGCCTGGCGCCTGAGCGACTGGCCCCCGCGCCCTGAGACGGGGGCGAACCTGATCGCGGACTCGGTTGTGTACTCGCAAGACCAGGTCCGAAGCGGCGAGTGGGCGCTCCGGATCGATCTGACCACAGTGGAAGAGGACCGGAACCTCCTGGCCCAGCAGACATTCAGCTCCGAGGCGCTGGCGCCCCACGACGGACGCCGGGTACGTATGTCGGCGTGGGTCTGGCTCGAGAGCGGCCCGCCCGGCTATCAGGGCACGTTGTCTATTCGGCAGTGGGGGCCGCCCGGCGCGGCACCGATCGGCCACGCAAGCCTCCGGATGCCGGCAGTCCAAGCCGAGTGGGTCGAAGCCTCCACGGAATTCACACTGCGGGTCGGCGAGACCACTCGGGGGGACATCACGGTCGGCGCACGCCAGGTGGCGGACATCGCGACGGCGCCGGTGCTCTACGTGGATGATGTCAAGCTGGAGGTCATCCAGGAGCCGCCCCTGGCCGCGCGAGCCCTGACCGGCGAGACGCTCATGAAGCCGGATAGCGTGCTGCCGCTGAAGGTGGAGCTGTCAGACGAGGCGTGGGAGGACGGGCTTCGACATCTCCGGTGGAACGTCACGTCCCCTGATGGCCTGCGAGCGTTCGGCGAGGGTGACCTTGAGCTGACGGCGAGGGTGGCGGTGATCGAGCCGACCATACCCGATCTCCCAGACGGCCCGTACGCGGTGCGATTGGCGATTGCTGACTCGCCAGGTCGTCGGAGGTACGAAACGCTGGTGCATTTCCGTCGAGCGGAGGGTCCCTTTGCGCGATAGACTTCAGCGATCGGTAGTTGCAGGCAGCGTGGTGCTCCTCATGGGCGGCCTGGCGCAGGGGCAGGTGCTTGAGCATGTGCGGTTCTCGGAGTTCGAACCGCCAAGCGGACCGGCGACGGAGACGCAGCATCTGGTCAGGAAGCTGCCGCGCGCCGAGGCGCCGCCAACGATCGATGGGGAGCTGAGCGACGAGTGTTGGAAGGCGCCGGGGGCCTATCTGGGGGCGTTCCGGCTGGGCCTCTCCCCGACTCCGGCCCGGCACAGCCGAGAGGCGTGGGCGACGTACGATGAGGGGCATCTGTACTTTGGCGTGAGGCTGCAGAGGGAGCCTGGCACGAAGCTGCGGGCTATGATCGCGGAGCCCGATGACCCGCAGATCTGGGAGGACGACGAGGCGGAGGTCTTCCTCGATCCCTTCGGCAGTGGGACGACCTACTACCAGCTCATCATCAACAGCCTGGGGAACCTCTACGATGCGTTTCACTCGCTGTCGATCGTGCCGGACCCGGGGGGCGCGAGCCCTGCCGACACGATGCTCGAGCGCGCGACGGATGCTGGCTGGTCAGCGGCTTTGGAGCGCCAGGTGGCGATCCACGAGGAGTACTGGAGCATCGAGGCGGGCCTGCCCCTGACATCGGTGGGACTCACGGGTGCACCGGCCGGGCATGAGGTGCGGTTCAACATCACCAGCGCCGACTGGGATACGGGCGAGTACACGTGCCTGTCGCCGGTGAGTAGCTGGCACGATCCGCTGCAGTTCGGGGCGCTCGTTCTGGGCGATCCGCGCGTGGAGGTTGGAGCGCTCGAGGTGGGGCCGGTCGGGATG
>CBFDAZ010000123.1:0-10519 GCA_965602825.1 uncultured bacterium | reverse complement strand
GTATTACCACATCTACGAGATGCAAACCGATGGATCCGACTGCCACCAGCTTACGGACGGCCGGTTCCACGACATGAATCCGTGCTACCTGCCCGACGGACGGATCGTGTTCACCTCTACACGCTGTCGGTCGCGGGTGCTCTGCTTCTCCGTACCGGCAGCGACGCTGCACGTCATGGACTCGGACGGCAGCAATGTCCGGCTGCTCTCCGCGAACAACGTGAATGACTTCACCCCCGATGTGACGGCGGACGGGCGCATCCTCTACACGCGGTGGGAGTACCTGGACAAGGGCGCCGACTACATCCAGTCGCTGTGGGCGATGAATCCGGACGGGTCCAACGCGGCACAGGTCTTCGGCAATAATCTGCCGCGCCCGTACACCCTCTTCCATGCGCGACAGATTCCGGGCAGCCAGAGAATCGTGTGTACGCTGGGCTCCCATTGGGGCGATCACGTCGGACCGATTGCCGTTGTGGATCCCTGGCAGGGCTTCGACAAGTACGATGCGATCTGCAACTTGACGCCCGAATACCCCACCAAGATCGGCGGCGCGCCCTACCAGGGCTACCGCGATCCCTATCCTCTGGGCGAGGATCTCTTCTTCGTCTCCTACGGGCCGACGCAGGAGTTCGCCCTGTATCTCATGGACACCGATGGCCACAAGGAGCTGATCCACGCCGATCCGGAGTTGTCGTGCTTCGACCCGATCCCCTTGCGGCTTCGCCGGCGACCGACGCTCGTGGCGTCGGCCATCGAGAAGGTCGAAGAGACGGCCACACTGCTGCTTCTGGATGTCTATGAGGGTCTGGGTGAGGCGGTGCCCAGGGGGATGGTGAAGTACCTGCGCATTGTGGAGGAGGAGAAGCACGACCTGCCGACGCTGCCGGACGGCCGGTGTCAGGAGCACTTCCCCGACTTCAGGGCACACTATGCCAGCCCGTGGGAGGATGGCAGGCCCGCGCCGGCGATTGCGGCGAAGCGGGTGCATGGGACGGTGCCCGTTGAGGAGGATGGTTCGGCCTACTTCCGTGTGCCGGCGGATCAACCGATCTACTTCCAGGCGCTCGACAAGGACTTCACGGAAGTCCAGAGGATGCGCAGCTACATACACCCCCGGCCGGGGGAGACGCTCACCTGCATCGGGTGTCATGAACCCCGCGAGCATACACCCGCTCCGCGGCCTACACCGGAGGCTCTCGGCCGAGCGCCCAGCGACATCCGGCCTCCCGCCTGGGGTGGCGGTGTGTTCAGCTACAAGCGCCTCGTCCAGCCGGTGCTCGATCGTCACTGCGTCAGTTGTCATTCGGGACCGGAGGCCAAAGCGGGACTCGACTTCTCGTCGCGGGAAGAGGAGCCCGGAGTACCGATCTCGTACCGGACTCTGACCCGTCCCCGCAGCGATCCGCCGCGCGAGCCGCTGGTCCACTTCATCGACAACTGGTGGGGGAACGAGGCGTCCGTGCCGCCGACGGAGCCGCTGACCTTTGGCACGGTTCGGAGCGAGTTCATCCGGCACCTCGACGGCAGCCCACAAGGCCGCCGCATTACACGGGAGGAGCGGCTGTTGATCACCACCTGGATCGACCTGAACTGCCCGCTCTGGGACAACTACGATCCGGAGCGGCACGTGATGCGGTAGTCCGCCGGCCCGCGCGGCGGATCCGGCTACTGCCTTCCACCGAAGGGACCGACATCGATGTGGCAGTGGGTCTGGCGCGCTATCGGGCTGCTTCCGTGGGGAGCTCCGCTGGTGCGGAACAGGCGGGCAGTGGCCTGGGCCGTCTGTGTCATTGGGGGCCTCGTGGGGTCGGTCAACTTCCAGTACGATGCCCTGATGAACGGCGACGGTGCGCGGCTGCGCAAGCTCTACTTTGAGGAAGACTGCGACACCGTGGCCATCCTCAATGGCGTTTGGGAGGCCCCAACTGCACGGGATACTCTTGAGTGGTGGACGGGGGAGTGGGCGGGCTCCGGGCAGTACTGGCGCCCGCTGTCTTCACTGGCCTTCTGGCTCCAGTGGAGAGCCTTCGGCGACGACTTCCGGTACTACGCGCTGGTGTCCGTGATCGTCGGCGTCCTGGTTGCCACCCTCGCCTTCTACGCCTTCGAGCCACTCCTGGGGCCGGACGGCTCCACCGCGACGACGCTGGCGGCGTGTGTGGCGCTGTACGTGCCATGGGTCCGGAAAGCACCCATGGAGGGGTCGGTGGAAGTGTGGAAGCTCCTCCCCGACCCTCTCGCGGCGCTGGGCATACTCGCCGCGCTCGGACTCGCCGTCCGCGGGAGACCCTTTGTTGCACTCGTGCCGTTGACTCTCTCCATCCTGGCCAAGGAGGTCGCGTTCTTGGGGTTTGCCGTGATCCCTGCAGCCCTGTGCTGGTACCGGTGGCGCGGAGGCGAGGTGCCTAACCTGCGGAAGGTCATCCTGTGCTACGGGGCGATCGGCCTGCTGATGGGCGTCTTGCGGTTGTTGGCCGTGCCGGGCGTGTACCACATCGGATCGAACATCTCGTGGTGGCGGCGAGCGTTCCTCTACTACTTCGGCTACTTCGGCGGGTTCCTGCAACCCCAGGGGTGGCACGTCGTGGCAATTGTGGCCGTGGCGGGTGCGAGCGTCTGGATCGCCCGGCGAGGGGTTGCCTGGGCCATGGCAGTGCTGGTGGTGGGCGTCGGGGTGGTGGTGTGGGTCCTCAGCCTCCACCTTGGCGAGCCGCTCGACGTAACCGTGACGGTCTGCATTATTGAGTTGCGGAGCTTCGTCACCGTTGGTCTGTGGGTGATCGCGGCGTATCTTGCTCTCCGGTTCAGCCGGCAGGAGGTCGTCTTGGGCGTAGCCTTCGCGGTCCTTGGGTCCGCCCCGACGTTCTCCGCCGCGCAGACGCTGGATTACACACGATGGCTCGGCGGCTTAGGGCACAGCATCCTGGCCTGGGCGGCCATACGGGGCGCCTGGCAGGCCGCGCCCCTGGCGGCACGGCAGTTGGCGAAGGGCTTGGGCCCGGAACCACAATCGGAGGAAGACCCGGCGGAACCACCGAAAGCCGCAGCCGGAAGCTCAGACCCAGAGTGACGGAGGTGCCACAAGTGGCGCGCATGATCCGCGTTTCGACCATTGCCTACCAGCCGGTCGAGCAGGGCGACAACTGGATGGAGCGGACCCGGGCGAAGATGCAGGTCCTGCTCGAAGAGGCGGCGCGGGCGAAGCCGGACCTGGTCGCCTTGCCCGAGTTCTGCAATGTACTGGGACTGGGCGACAAGGCCTACGAGCTTGCCGAACCCATCCCTGGCCCGACAACCGATGCCTGCGCTGAGATAGCGGCGAAGCACAAGATGTATGTCGTCTGCCCGATCCCCGAGGCAGACGGGGACTACCTGCACAACACGGCTGCGCTCATTGACCGTCAGGGACAGGTCATCGGCAGGTACCACAAGTACCAGCCGACGATCGGCGAGATGGAGCACGGGATCGTGCCGGGGACCGATGCCGAGGCCTTCGATACCGACTTCGGCAAGGTCGGCTGCGCAATCTGCTTCGACCTGAAGTTCGTCGAAGTCGGCCAGCGACTGGCGGCCAACGATGCGCGGCTGGTCGTCTTCCCATCCATGTTCATTGGCGGACAGCGCCTTGAGCACTGGGCGCGGGATTTCGGCTTCTACATCGTCAGCTCGTGCCCCGCGCGCAGCTACATCGTTGACATGAGCGGGCGCTACCTGGCTGAGACGGGGCGCGAGATCAACCAGGTCGCCTCGGGGCTCGTGCCGCCGATCGCGAGCGCCGTCATCAACATGGACCGTCGCCACTTCCACCTGGACGGCAACCAGAACAAGTTTCCCGAGATCCTCAAGAAGTACGGGGCCGGCGTGGACATCGTGATCGACTACCCCGAGGCCCACTTCACGCTGGCCAGCAACATGGACGAGGTGACCGTGGAGGACATCGTCGCGGAGTTCGAGCTCGAGCCGTGGCTCGACTACCTGAACCGGGCTCGTGGCGAGCGAGAGAAGTACCTCAAACAGGCGGAAGCTTGAGTGCTTCGTGCAGGAGGCCGCCGGCTCCGCGCATAACCATCCATCTGCTAAGGAGGCATCGCCATGGAGAAGATCACCTACAAGGACTGGACGAACTGCTATCGACTGACCAACGGTGAGATGGAGCTGGTGGCCGTTGCTGACATTGGCCCCCGGGTCATCCGCTGCGGCCGGGTCGGTGGGCCGAACATCTTCGGCGAGGTCCCGGGCGCCGGTGAGGGCGACTGGAAGCTCTACGGCGGCCACCGACTGTGGCATGCGCCGGAGGGTCTGCCCCGGAGCTATGAGCCGGACAATGACCCGGTGAAGGTCGAGACCCGGGACGACGCCATCCGGCTGACCGGCGGCATCGAGCCCAACGCGAAGATCCAGAAGCAGATGGAGATCTCATTGGCCGTGGACGACAAGTGCGCCACCATCATCCACCGGCTCACCAACCGCGGCCTGTGGCCGGTGACGCTCGCGCCCTGGTGCCTGACGGTCATGGCCAAGGCCGGTCACTCCATCTGCCCCTTCCCGACGGGTGACTCCACGAGCCTTCTGCCCTGCGGCGTCCTGGTCGTCTGGCCGTATGTGGACTGGAATGATCCGCGGCTCACCATCACGAGCAAGTACGTCATCATCCACCAGGACGCCGGCATCTCGCGGCGACTGAAGGTCGGCCTGAGCTCCACCGACGGCTGGGCGGCCTACGTGCTGAACGGGGACCTGTTCGTCAAGCGCTTCGACCCGGTGCCCGAGGCCATCTACCCCGATTACGGCTCGATGGTGGAGATGTTCGCCAACGATGCCATCGCCGAGGTGGAGTCGGTGGCCCCCTTCGCCACGCTTGAGCCCGGCGAATCGGTACAGCACATCGAGCGCTGGTACGTCTTCGGAGGGGTGGACTTCGATGGCACCGAGGCAGCGGTCGAGAAGAACGTGCTGCCGTGTGTCAAGGGGACGCGGTAGGACCGCTGTCTGGCGCTCCATTCTCCCGCTGAGAGGGCGGCCGGGGCTGAGGGCCGCCCTGCTTGCCGCTCTCCTCGCTGGCATCTCCGCTCCGGCCTTCGCCGAGACCTACCGGCTGGAGGTCACGGCCGACACCTCCATCGCCGCTCACCCCAATGAGGTCACCCACAACCTCGGCGGCAGCTCACGCATCCGCATCAAAGGCATCCAGCACCTGATGCTGATGAAGTTCGGCCTCACCCCGGTACGGGGCATGACGGTGAGCAGCGCCGTCCTGCGCGTGCGGAGCGCGAGCGAGAGGCTGTGGCTGAAGACGGTCGGCCTGAGCAGCATCTCCGCGGACTGGCGCGAGGGCACGGCGCGCGGCGAGCCGCAGGAGGGCGCCGTCTGCTTTCAGTACGCCGCCTTCCCCGACAAGCTGTGGGCCGGACCGCAGTCCGACTTCACCGATGTGACCTTCGGCGTCGGGAACACGCTTTGTGCCTACCCGGACATTCGTGAGGTCGCCGACGGTTGGCTTGAGATCGATGTTCCGCCCGAGCTGGTGCAGGCGATGATCTGCGGCGATTCGTATGGCCTTGTCCTGTCCGATGAGAAGGGCCAGACGATGGCCAACAACGACGTCTACTCCCGCGAGCAGTCGGCCAGTCGCCCGTATCTGACGGTTGAGGCCGAGCGGACTGACACGCAGCCACCCGAGCCGCCCGATGCTTTCGTCGTCGAGCCGGCGCCCGAGCTCGCGCACTTGAACTCCGGAGCCATTCGCCTCAAGTTCCGCGCGCCCAGAGATCGAGGGCCCAGCGGCCACGCCTTCACGTACATCGGGGAAGTGGGGGCGACTTCGTCGTTCGAGGATTTCTTCATTCCCCGGTATCTCATCCCACACGCGGCCGGACCGGGAGAGGCCCAGGAGATCGTGATCGGCGACCTTCGCCCGTCGGCCCCGTTTGTCGTCCGCTTCTGCGCGATCGATGGCGCCGGGAACACCTCAGAGTGGGTGGAGGCGGAGGGACGGAGCTCGCCGGCCCTGCCATTGCCGGAGCTGGCTCCGACCGAGGGTGAGGCAGGGACACCCCAAGCGCCGCGGGATGCCTGGGTTTGCCCGTCTGTTGTCAAGGTGAACCCGCAGACACTGAGCGTACTCGAGGAGGTGGGCAGGGACGGCTATGGCGGGATATGGGAGGGTCAGTTGGCCCGGAGCAGCTCGAGGTTTGCCGGCAAGAGCGTGCGGCTACTCACCGGCCGCAACGGGTTCGCGAGCTTCCAGGTGGTCCTCGAGGTGCGGTCTGAGCCGGCCGAGGCGACCGTACGCCTGGGGCCCTTCGAATGCGATCGAGGCAAGACGCTTTCGCCCGGCAACGTTGAGCTGTTCCGCGTGTGGTACGTCAAGGACGGAGAGCACTGGTACCCCGAAGTAGCGATCCCGACGGATGGCACCATCCAGCTTCCCGCCGCCGACAACGCCATCCCCGATCAGCGCAGCCAGGCCGTCTGGGTCGACCTGCACGTGCCGTTAGATGCAACTGTCGGCGAGCATCGCTCGGCAGTTGAGGTGGTGCTGGGCGACGATACCCATCGCCTCCCGATCACGCTCCATGTCATTCCGGTGACGTATCCGGACGAGCTGAACCTCAATCTCGACCTCAACGGCTACGGCCCGGTCGGCCGGCACTTCGGCCTCGACAATGCCTCGGCCGAGTACCACGCCGTCGAGCGTGAGTACCATCGCTTGGCCCACAGGCACCGTGCGACGCTGGATCTGCTGGGCTACAGCCACTCGGGCAACATCTCCGCCAACTACGCGCCGCCGGTTGAGGGTCGGGGCGCCGATACGAGGATCACCGACTGGTCGTCGTGGGACGAGCAGTTCGGACCTTACCTGTCCGGCGAGGCCTTCTCCGACCTGCCCCGCGCGGGCGTTCCGCTCCACAACCTGTACCTGTGGCTCCACGAGGACTGGCCGCCGCCGATCGAGGAGTACTACAACGCGCCCGAAGTCTCGGCCGAATACCCGCTGATGATCGCAGAGCATGCCATGCGGGCCAGGCCGATCGAGGAGGCCTTCAGCGAGGCGCACCGCGAGGCCTTCCGCACCGTCTCCCGCCAGATTGCCGAGCACTTCGCCGACCGAGGCTGGACCCGCACCGATCTCCAGTGCTACCTGAACAACAAGCACTATTACAAGGCCCCGGACAGAGGCGGGCGCGGCACGTGCTGGCGGTTGCTTGACGAGCCGAGCTGGCGGGATGACTTCCTGGCGCTGGGCCACTTCGGCCGGCTCTTCAAGGAAGGCACTGCCGGCACCGAGGGCCCCCCGATGATCTACCGGGAGGATCTCTCCCGACCCCAGTGGCAGCGGCAGTGGCTGCGTGACGTCATTGACCTGATGGTCATCAGCGGAGAGCTGTACCCCAAGAACCGCCGCTGCCTGGAGATGCAGCGCGAGAATGGCGCCGCGATCTGGAACTACGGCACGGCGAACGTCGTCGGCGAGTCCAACCTCGAAGCCGTCCGGTGGGTGCTCCGCGCCTATCTTGCGGGCGCCGACGCCATCGTCCCCTGGAACACCATCGGCAGCGATGGCAGCTACGAGGAAGCGGAGCCAACGGCCATCCTGTATCCCGGCAAGCGCTTCGGGATTCAGGGCCCGGTTGCGAGCCTGCGGCTGAAGGTGCTTCGCGAGGCGGCCCAGGATGTCGAAGCGCTCATCATGCTCGGCAAGAAGCGAGGCTGGAACCGGGAGCAGCTCGCGGCGGCCATCATGCTGATGCGCGGGCAGGAGATCGAGGCTGGGGCGCTATCAGTTCAGCCATGGGACGCCGCCGATGGGCTGACGGTCGAGGAGTTGTATGGCGTCAGAGGGCAAGTGCTGAGTGAGCTGGCCCCTGCGGGGGATGCCAACGCGTTCTCGAGTCCCGACGGAGCTCATCTATGACCAGGCGGCCGACCTGTGGCTTGAGGGCAGTGGGCCGCGTCGCCGAGGCCGGCATGGCCGGCTGCCGCGAGATGCCGGTGCGGAGAGCTTCAGAAGATGTGATAGCACTCGTCGAGGCAGCGCTGCTTGAGGTCGGAGTCGCGAGCAAGCTGCATCAGCCCGTAGAAGCCATAGGGGTACTTGAAGCAGTGACCGATGCCGACCTCGCGCCCCTTCCATTCCCGCCAGTACGCACGCTCCAACGGGCGCAACGGGCTGCGGGCGTGTTCCGGTCTGGGCTTGTCGGTCGCGAGCGGGCCCTGACGCGTCCGCGTGACGTAGAGCTTGAAGGCGTGGTGCGCTCGGGCGGCCAGTTCGCCGTACCCCAACTCCGCCAGATCGATGAGCGCGCGCCCATAAGTGAGCATATGCCCCGACCATCCCTGTCCGCGCCCGATGAAGGCCTCCATGGTGCGTAGCGTCTCGGAGAGGATGAACTCGGCCATGGCGCCGGGCTCGTCGAAGTCGGGGACGGGGTCGTCTTCGTCCAGGGCAATATCTTCTGCCGTGTCAAAGCACTCAATGAGCCTGCAGATTCCCTCGACCCTGGCGGGCGTCACCATCTCCGGGAGCCGCGAGAACCCCTTCAGGGCCAGCGTGGGCAGGATCACGTTATGACCGGCCTGACGGAGCCGGCTGATGTTGCCCTCCAGGGCCGTCACGATCCGGCCCAGGAGGGCCACGTCCGGCTCTTCCTCGGGGAACGGTGCGCAGAGGTCGGTGTGCGTCCAGTGTGCGTCGATCGTGCTCGCGATTATCTCTGCCGCGCCAGCCTCGAGGTCCTGTTCCCCACAGAGGAAGTAGGCCGACACCATGGCCCCCCCTCGGTGGCCGTCCATGAAGTAGTTGGTCGCATGCGACCGACTGAGGGCATTGAGGCCATGCCTCAGGTAGCTTTCGTTGAGCATGGTTCTGCTACTCCGGTGCGACCTCGATTTCCCGGTAGGGCAGCAGCCTCACCGGGCCGACGATACCCGAAGTCGGCGTCGCTGCTTCGGCGTCGTCGGTGGCACTGGCGAGCGTGTTGGCCACGGTGATCGCCAGGCGGACCTTCCCCTTGCGGGCGTGCCCGCCGAGGTCGAATACAAACGGCGGGCGGCACTTGGCGCCCAGGTCCTGTCCGTTGACCTTCACGCGAGCCGCGACGCCCACGTCGCCCAAGTCCAGGAACAGCCGCTCCCCCGCGTACTCATTCGGGAGCTCCAGGACGCGCTCGTACGTCCCCTGCCCCGCATAGCCCCGGAGTCCCTGCGTGGACCAGTCACCGACCAGGATGCTCGCCGGGTCGCTGTCACAGAGGAGTGGCGGCTGCAGGGGACTGGGGCCCTCGATGGCGAGCACGGCCTTGCGCACCCCGGTGCCACTCCGACCACTCAGCCGAAGCACTGTGCCGGCTATCCCAAGCTCCTCACCATCCACCCAGAGGTTGAGGACCCGCACGCCCTCGGGCAGCCTCAGCGCGGCCGCTCCGGGCGGAAGGTCGAAGCGGTACCAGATCTCCCGGCCGGTGTTTGGCTCGGGAGGCAGGCCCGGCACATCCCCCCAGGGCGATGCGGCCGGCGGCGAGCCCCCGACCTGGGGATCGCCCCAGCCCGAGTCGTCGAACTCAACGCCCTGCCAGCCCTCGCCCGGTTCCTTCACCATTCGCCATGTCTCGTCAGTGGCAAGGCGGACGAGGTCTCCGTTCCCGAGGGTGATCCTGGCCTCGCAGAGCATCCCGGCGATGGAGCCCTGGTTGTCGACCCGGATCGCAATGGCATTGGGGCCCTGCTTCAGCAGGGCGGCGACATCGTGGGTCTCGGCCTGGTACCAGTCGCCATCCTGGCCGAGCTGTTCGCCATTGACATACAGCTCATACACATTGTCCGCCGTGACGGTGACCGTGGCCTCTTTGACGGCACCCGGCAGCTCAAAGCTCCGGCGGAAGTACCGCACCTCGCCATCGCCCTCGTAGGTGAGCCACTTCGCGTGCCACTTGGGTGCCAGGGAGGGGAGCGGATCGCCGATCGCTACCAGGTCCCACTCGGACTCGTCCAGGTCGGGGGCTGACCAGCCCGATGTGTCCACGTCTCCGTGCACCGCGCGGACACGGGCCTTGCTGATCTCGGTCGGCTGACGGTCAAACTGCCGCCCAAGCTTGAGGCGCCATCCGCCCTCGATCAGCAACTTTGGTGGCAGGCCCCGTACCTCCGCCTTGCCCTTGCGGCCGTCGGCGAGCATAATCGTGTGGGTTCCGTCCAGGCGCGCCAGCCCCCGCACGACGGGTTTGCCGTCGCGCTCGGCCAGCGTCACGTACTCGAGCCCCGGAGCTTGCGCAATGTGGTGGTCGTCGTCCGCCGGCGGCGCGGGCCGCCGGCACATCAGGAACACGGCATCCTCGGGTTGCAGCACGAGGGGGAGGATGGTGGTCCCCTCTGCCGTGATCTGATAGCCCGGGGCAACGCCCATGCGGCCCGTATCGATGTCCCAGATCTCCGGCTCGCACTCCTTGTAGACGGTCACGTACGTATGGCAGGCGTTGCGGGAGGTGTTGTAGAGCAGGTACCAGTCAACGCCGGCGTC
>CBFDAZ010000122.1:0-10522 GCA_965602825.1 uncultured bacterium | reverse complement strand
CTACACCGACGGGCGCGATGAATCGCGCCCCTACTTGACGGCCTCACGTATGCTGTCCCGAAGTGGGGGCCCCATTCATGGCGCCTGATCCTGTACGGACACGTTCCACCGTGCCCGATCACTTACGGGTTATCCTAACGCCCATGGTGGATGTGCCCGGCGTCCCGCCCGGCGATCATCTTCCCTCCTCACGCCACACAGCCGGCCGATCTCCATCTTGCTTGGCGGCACTGCTGCACTCAGACGCAGGGCGAAACACGCTGCAGACCGAAGCATCAGCAGGCAGCCAGGCGCTGGAGGGACATTCCAGTTCGCCGATCCGGTTCCTGCCTGTTGCAGTTCGCGCCGCCCGGTGACGATGAACGTCCCCGGGAACCGCCGGGCGCTGAAGACGTTGCAGACGGTAGTGTTCGACGAGCGAGTCTCGGCCGAGTCGTGGCCTGAGACGCAACCAAGGGAGGGCAGTTCATGCGTTACCGACCATTGGGACAATCTGGCATCGAGGCCTCGGTCGTTGGCCTCGGAGCCTGGGCCATCGGGGGTTTCAACTGGGGCGGCACTGATGAGGAGAAGGCCATTGGGGCGATCCGCACGGCTCTCGACGAGGGGATCAACCTGGTGGACACAGCCGCCATCTACGGCTTCGGTCTGTCGGAGGAGATCGTCGGCAAGGCCATCGTCGCCCGGCGCGATGAGGTCGTGCTTGCCACCAAGTGCGGCATCGTCTGGCACGTGGAGAAGGGCGACCACTTCTTCGACGGCCCGGACGGTCCGGTCTACCGCTACCTGGGCCCCGAGTCGATCCGCTACGAGATCGAGCGGAGCCTCACGCGTCTCCAGACCGACTATATCGACCTCTACCAGACTCACTGGCAGGAGAGCACCACGCCGATTGAGGACACGATGTCCACGCTCGTCGAGCTGAAGGCTGAGGGCAAGATCCGGGCGATTGGCGTCAGCAACGCGACCGTCGAGGAGATCGATGAGTACCGCGAGGGTGGTGCCGTCGATACGGATCAGGAGAGGTACAGCCTGCTTCACCGCCGCCCGGAGGAGAAGCGGCTCCCGTACTGCAAGGAGCGCAACCTCGCCGTTCTCGCCTACTCGCCGATGGGCCAGGGGCTGTTGACGGGGAAGGTGACGGTGGACCGCGAGTTCCCCGAGGACGACCTGCGCCACAACAACCCGCGCTTCAGCGCCGAGAACCGGCAGAAGGCGCTGGCGATGCTGGAAGAGTGGCAGCCGATTGCCCAAGCCCATGGGGCAACATATGCGCAGACCACGGTCGCCTGGACCCTCGCGCAGCCGGGCCTGACTCACGCTCTCGTTGGCGCCCGCAATCCGGAGCAGGCGCGCGAGAACGCGGGGGCGGGGGACCTGGAGCTAAGCCCGGACGAACTCAACACAATCGAGGAGGCGCTGAGGAAGCACGCGCCGCGGTGAGCGGTTGCGGGGGTAGCCGTGGGGACGCCGCCTCAGAGGTGCTCTCGGCATACCCGGTCGCCGAGGTTCCTCAGCTTCCCCTCCTCACCCAGGACGATCCACGAGCGGGCCATGGCTGCGTCGAGGGTGAGGCGCTGACGTCCTCTGACCTCCCGCACCTGCATGCGTTCATACTCGACCCAGCGACCATCCCGCACCCCCCCGGCAGCCGCCCACAGGTCACTCCGGCCCTCGCCGAACAGCTCAACGGTTCCCGGCCCACTCGGGAGCAAGAGCAGCGGACCGGCCTGGCGGAGGTCAGCTTCGGAGAGGGCAATCAGGCTTGCGGTTGAGTCGGCCCTCAGCAGGTCGCGGCCGCCCGCTCGTATGGCGAGGCCCTCGACGGCGATCAGCCGGCCTTCGCCGCTGAAGATGGCGGCCCCGCCTGACGTCGGCGCAAGCTCGAACTCGATCGGGGTGGGCAGATCGTGCACCTCCACCCGCGCCCTGGTCTCGCCCAGGTTGAACAGGACGTGGGCGATCGCTCCGCCCTCTCCGGGCACCCGGTGAGAGTGGATCTGGGCCGAGTCCGGCACGAGCCGATGACGCGCGACGCCGGCCTCGTTCAGGAAGGCAGCCAGAGTGTGCCGCGGTTCAGCGTGAAGCTCCACGGGATCGACGACGTAAAGGACGCGTCCGCGGCCGACCCGCGCGAGTGTCGCGGCGGGCGCGTCGCCCGCCCAGGCCAACACGTCGGCCGATACGGGGCGCACGCGGAGGCAGGGCCTCGAGGCGTCGTCCGCGCACACGGCGTCGCCCAGTGGGGAGGCTCCCTCGGACCTCAGCTCAACGGCAGGGGCGTCGGCCGTCCGCAGGGCGGGGTAGCGCTCCCCGGCGAACTCGACCCCACACAGGTCGACCAGCCGCTGCGTCCGCGTGCGGCGGCGGAGGGCGTCGTAGGAGACATCGCCCGACAGGTAGAGCGCGCCGCCATCGCTGACGAACTGCCGGACGGAATCGACCGTCGCATCGGCCGGACAGAACGGCACCGGCCACACGAGGGCCTTCGCCGAGGGGGGCAGCGCCGCCAGACGCTCCTCGGCAACGGTCCCGAACTCGACGTGGAGGCCAATCAGCGCCGCGAGGCAGCGGTTCATGGCGGCCTCCACCTCGGCCTTCGACGTACCGAACCGATGGGAGGTGGGGATCACGAAGAACAGCTCAGGCGGCTCGTAGCGCGGCCGGATGCGTCGGAAGAGCAGGCCCAGATTGCGGTACGTGTGAAAGCGCGGTCGAGGAGTGCCATCCTGCAGCAGCAGGCCGCAGGGGAAGATGTCCTCGATCGGGTCCTGCCAGTGCCAGTTGGCGCAGAAGGCGCCGCCGAGGCCGAAGCATGTGTGGACGGTGTAAGCGTAGTGCCAGTCCACGACCTCCTCCGGCGCATAGACCCAGTGCGTTCTCAGGCCGGGGTGGCTGGTGTTGCCGAACTCGCCGGTGGTCGGCGCCTTACCCAAGACGCGCATGTCGATCTGCTTGAGCTCAGGTCCGTAGCGCCACGGGTCACCGTAGTAGTGCCGGTTCGTGAAGTCCATGTCATAGGAGGCCTCAATCGGGTCCCACATCGTGTGACTGTCGCCGAAGCCCTGCAGATGTCCGACCGAGACCAGGCGCCCCGGGTCCGCCGCGTGAGCCGCCTTCGCGGTCTCATCGGTCCAGACGCGCATCTTGTGGGCCATGAAGCGGTTCACGTCGACGGCTCGCACACTGGCCCAGTCGCCGGTGGCCGGCGCGATCTCGATGGTGTCGAAGGTGCCTTCCGTCAGCTCGGCGCCCCACGCCGCCCGGAGCGCCTCGAAGGTCCCATGCCTGTCCCGCAGATACGCACGGAACTCGGCGGCATCGGTCTCGCCGTCGCCCACCCCCATGTTCGGCTCGTTCACGATGTCGATGAACCAGGCGGCGGACTGCCGGTAGCGCTCAGACGCCTCGTTGGCCACGCGCGCCCGCTCCGCCACCTCGGCCGGATCGGTGCTCGGCCACGACACGCCGGAGTAGAAGAGCGAGATGCCGCGGTCCTGAGCGAGCTGTACCATCGCGTCACGCTGCCGCCAGACTGCTTCGCTCCCAACCTCGGTGCCGCGCGTCATCGACATGAAGCTGCGCGCGATCTTGATACCATTGTCGGCCATCGCGGCCAGTTGGCGGTTCCACCGCAGCGGATCGGTGCCGGTGGCGGTCACGTTGCCCCAGTAGATCTGGCTGCCCAACATGAACTCCGGTCCGCGGTCGCGGGCGAAGTAGCAGCGGTCGTATGACAGCTTCGGGCCGCGGGCGAGCTGCTCGCCATCCCAGACCACCACGCCGGCCTCGAGACAGTCGAGCACCCGCTTTCCGCTCAGCAGCTCCCACTTCAGTGTTACCAGGCCTCGGACGTCGTCCGGCACCGTCCACCCGATATCGATGGGGATGGCACTGCGCGCAGGGATGTGCAGTGGGTCGGCCTTCCTGAGCAGCACCCGCTCACCCGACCTTGCCTTCAGCCTTACCGTCAGGTCGCGATCCACCCGTGCCAGATTAGCCGCTCTGACGCAGAGCCGGGCGGCCTCGCCCGGTCGGGCGCAGCGCGGCTCGGCCCTGCCGTCGAATAGGAACCCGCCCCGCATGATCCGGTCAAGTGTGGCGCGGAAGAGCGTGGCACCGGCCGGGTCCCCGGGGGCGAACAAGTCGTGGTCGTTGATCCCCGAGTAGGCCCAGGTCGAGCCGGGGTACTCGCCCGCGAAGTTGTGCATGAGCGCGAGAGCGGTCCCACGGATGCGGCCGTAACGGTCAAGGGCGTCGACCACCGGAATCCAGCGCGCCTTCAGCGGCGCTCCCGCGTGGCCCTGGGCCGTCTGCCCAGTGGCCGAATGCCCGTGGACATCGGCTGCTGCTCGCCAAGCGGACGGCAGCACTGTCTGGCCCGCCGAGGGCGCGAGCGCGCTCACATCCTCCAGGGGCGCAGAGGCGTCGCAGATCGAGATCGCGGTTGGAGGCGGCTCCAGGAAGGTCGCCGGGTTGCTGGCGCCGTGGTGTGAGTTGAGTTGCAGGTGCCGGTAGGCCGGCGGCGGCGTGTCACCGACCATCACGCAGTCCACGCAGACGCTGTAGGGCCGGCGTTCGCGGAGGAACTCCGCCGTCAGACCAAAGCGGATCTGGGCGGCGTTCTCCGGGCGGAAGCCATCCTCCGGTCCGCCCCGGCCCTGGGACGGGTTGTCGTGCCAGTACTCGAGCTCCGCGTGGGTCGCGCTGTACAGCTTCCATTGCCGAGTGAGCGCGACCCGCGTGCGCCACCGGGAGTGGTCGTCCTCGCCCCACTCCATAGTCATGACCACGTCGTCCTGGTCCGCCCGCGCCCAGAAGGCTGTCAACTGCGACCCCTGCGGGAGGCCCTCCACAGGCGGGGAGCCCGCCGTGACCCACCCGGAGAGCGACTCCGTCGCCAGTCGAAGGCTCTGTCCGCTACGGCCCTCGCCCGCGGGGGCGGGGCCGTTGGGCAGCTCCCGCCCGCCGACGCTCCAGCCGGCGGGGCCGCCCGCAAGATCGAACAGCACCGTCAGCTTGCTCTCGTCGGGCGTCAGGTCGGCCACGTCCTTCCACACGTCGCCCTGACGGGCGAGCAACCGGTCGAAGGGGTAGCCGCCGAACGCGAATAGGCTGCCGCCGTCTCGACAGAAGGCCAACAACGATTCGGCAGCCGCGGCCGGGAATGAGGCTCCATACGGCAAGACGACAACGTCGAACCACGTGTAGCTGAGCAGCTCCGGATCGGCGAGCGCCTGTGCGTCCAGGAACGCGCATCCGTAGCCGGCCTGCTCAACGAGCATGCGGAGGTACTCGGGGTCGGAGGCCGTGCCGGTGATGGGGAGCGCGTCCCGCAGGATGGCGACGTTGCCTGCCGATGAGGGCGTGAGGCCCAGGTCCTCCGGCAGCTCACGCGCGGCCCCGGAAGCCTCGCGGCTGACCCAATCGGTCGCCACGTCGCCGGGCTCGACCTGTACCCGGTCGAAGAAGGCGGCCCCGTGGCCGTGGAGGACCAGCGTTGCGTCCACGCGCGTCGCCGTGATGGGGACGCTGAACAGCTGCACGACGCGCGTCCAGGGCGTCGTGCCGGTGAGCCGCTGCTCTGTATCGGTCCAGGTGATCCGAGTCCCCTGGCCATCGTAGTAGTTCATTCCCATGTATGCCCCCGCACCGTCCCGGACGTCCTCCGTCCGGACGTATGCGCTCAGTACGTACTTCCCCCCCGCCACGGCGCCCGCCACCGTCTGGCTGCACTGGTACCAGGTCACGGGCAGGTCAGCGCCGGCCGCGATGGCGTGGCACGCGCCGCCTTCCATTCCGTCCGCCTCGCGCCGCTCGTTGACCACACCGGCCGACATGGGCTGAACTCGCCAACCGTCGGCGGGGGTCGAGAAGGCGCGCTCGAAATCCGAGTTGCGCACGAGGTTCCTGGGGGGCTGGGCCTGCCCGATGGTGAGCATGGCCGTGAGGGCCGAGAGTACGACGCAGCGGTGCATTGGGAGCCAGCGACGGCTGGACATGGCGACACCTGCTTCCCCGAGCGAACTACGGACGAAGAGGCGGCTGCGGCGACGCGGACGGGCCCCACAACGCCGCTCAGAGCGCCCTGGCACTACCTGATGCCGATCGCGGTCATGAAGTGAGCCGGATAGCGGTCCAATGGTAAGGCACCCGAACCTGGTATGACGCCCGCCTCGCGGCGGTGCCGAACGGCTGGTGCCGAGCGCTGAGTCGGGTGCCCGGACTGGCCTGACCGGGCTGCCTCGCGTCGCGACACCGGCCCCCGCTCATCCCGAATGGTGTTCCCGCAGAACCCCGGCGGAATGCTCCGGAGATTTGGACGTCGTTGGTGCCGACGGGTCTCCAGGCCCGTCGGCGTAGCGGCCCCGAAAACGCTGGCAGAACGCCTATCTTCATGGTTTCCGGGTGAGCCCGCGCTCATGTCCAACTGCTCCTGCCGATGACCATGTCGTCGGCCGGGATCTCAACGGCCGCAGCAGCGGTCGGTACGCCTGCCATCGTGCCCTCCGGGGACTCGCCCGCCGGCGCATGGTCGGCGTCACTCAGGTCGCGGCGCACCCAGTCGTTCGTGGATGGCCCACAGGTTCAGCAAGCCGGGTGCGTCGAGCTTTCGCGCCGAGTCGGCCTCGGGCCCGGCCAGCGCAGCGATCCGGGCTACCAACTCCGTGACCTCCTCCTCGCTGAAGCCCAGTGACGCCTGAAGCGTGTCGGCATCGGCGGTGACCGTCTCGCGCATGAGCTGAACCACATCGCTCGGTAAGGGCTTGGCCTCGGCGGCAGCCATGGCGTAGGCCGCTACGGCCGCCGCGACCGCCGCTGAGGGGCACGTGCCCCCGGCGCCGCTCGCGTAGTACGATGGCGCGATGAAGTTGACGATCTCCGCGTCATCCTCGCGGGCGGACGGCGTAAGCAGACGCCCCGACGCTTTGAATGCGCACGGTGCGACCGTGACGAAATTGGGCAGGCCCTCGCCCGACGGTTTGGCCGACAGGGCCTGGGGGCAACTGCCTGTGGGCCGTGACTGATACTCGACATAGGGCGAGATGAGGAGGCAGCCCTCGGCGTTACGTAGAGCCTCGTTGATGTACTTCACGTCCGGCCCCCAGAACGACTGGTAGAACGCCACAATGTCGGCCTCGCCGGCGGCCAGCGCCAAGTCGTCGGCGACGGCCTGGAACGAGGCCGCCGGGTGGTAGACGAGCAGCCGGACCTGGACGCCAAGGCGGGAGGTGATCTCCAGGATCACCCGGGCCATGCCGGTGTCGTGAGTGCTTGAGCCGGGGTCCTCCGCGCCCTCGCGGTACTCGAGCGTGTTGCCCGTATCCAGAAGCGGCTGGAGCTGCGACCTGCTCACGCCGCCCTGGCCGACAATCGCGAGTGTCACCGGACGCCGCACGCCCTCACGGAGGGCCTGCGCCTGCCAGTCGTGCGCCACGCCCAGCGCCCGTAGCTCCCATGCCGCGCCGGTCGGCTCCGCCGCATCGTCGGCCGGTGCCATGACCGAAGCCAGAGTGAAGGCGCAGACTGTCAGCATTCGCGTCGACAGTATCGGCATGTGCGTCCCTCCCCGCACAGAGCGTCGGGCGCGCTGCTGACCCTTCGCCTCCATCAGGGCGCGCAGAGGACCGTCACCTCCAGACCGTCAAACATGCGCGGCACACGGTGTCGGAGCAGGCGCTCCGACGTACGGGACGACTCAGCGGCCGGGGCGGAGCTGGAGCTCCGCCGCCACGAACGGCCCGCGGATATGGGGAGCGGTCCGCCGGACTCAGAGCTCGTCGAAGTGCGTCCATTCACGGGGGCTGCGGGCCTTCTCGATCTCGGCGTCCCGCTGCTGGTCGGGCATGTCGAGGAAGGCATCCACATTCAGGTAGTAGGTCTCCTCATCCGGGTCCGCGTTCACCAGCAGCCTCAACTGCATGTAGGCCTCATCGCAAACACGCCGGGGCGGCGGTCGCCGCTCCTCCTCGCGACCACCGGTCACCGAGAGCGACACGGGGCGCTTGTCATCCAGCATGCTTTCGAGCGTCGTCTCAATGCGCTCCCTGAGGTCCTGCTCACGGGCGACGACCGACTGCATCCGCCACATCTGCTTCTCGGGGGGGAGTTCGCCTTCGGCTCCGAGCAACGGCACGATCGGCAACTCCCCGAGTTCATCCATCACCACCGCGGCGTTGCCCGATAGTTGAGCGTCCGGATTGGCCCATGCGCGGACCACGGCACGGATTGGCGCATGCGCCTGTTCCTCGAGATTCCGCGCCAGATCGTCCACGGCCGGTTGCTGGTCCGGGTCAAGCTGCTCAATGTCGCGGGTTATCTCGTCGTCAGTCATCCTGTTCTCTCCCTTTGGCTTGGGGTCGGCACAACCCACTTGCCAGAGGACTATGCCGGCCAGCACTAAGCCCAGCCACCGTGCGCAGCGTATCACCATCGCATGGGGTGCGCGCAGATCGCATCCCTCCTCAACAGCCGTGCCCGACCGGGGCCGCTATCTGACCTGATAGCCCGAATAGGCCCGGTTCAGGTCCTGGTTGGTTTTCCTCTGGATGTAGTCCAGACTGCCGGACCACGGTTCGTAGGCGTTGAACACGGGATAGCTCAGGATCCGATGCAGCCAGAACCGCCCAACGCGCTCGTCCGAGGGGGCGCTCGTGAAGTAGGCGTAGTACTGGTCGCCGGTCTGCTGCCAGCCCTTGCGCTCCCGAACGATGGGTTGGTTGTGCTTCAGCGTACTGCAACCGAAGTGGCAGAAGACACGGCACTGCATGTTCGTCGCGCCCAGGTCCATCGGATCGGTGGTTGTGTTCTCCCAGCCCGCATGCAGGACAACGTGGTAGCCGCCCTCGCCGTCCAGCCAGCCCCGATACCCCCAGAACCTCTCCCCCTCGGCCACCGGCTCTGTCACCTGGTCGTGGAGCCTGCCGGTGCTGTCGAGCTGGTCGAGCGTGTAGCCCCGCCAGTGGCGGACACGCCGGACGTGCGGGTGGCAGTCCTCCCTCGGTTCGAGGGGCTCTGTCTCGCGGACCAGGTTGGCGGTGTATCCGTGCTTCAGGATCTCCTTCACCGACACCGTAATGAACGGGAAACCCATCCGGTGCAGGCCGCCGGCCGCAGAGCCCTCCCCGTCCTCCCCGTCCTCCCCGTCCTCCCCGTCCTCCCCGTCCTCCCAATCCTCACCGGGGCCCGGGTCGTCCCCAAAGCAGGGCCCGCGGCCGTAGCGTGCGTGTCCGTCGTAGATCACATGCGCGTTCTCGGTCTGCAGGTACCTCTTGAAGTCGTCCTTCCGCGTGATGATCCTGATGGTGAAGCGCACGCCTTGCACGTGGCTCAGGTACACGGCCTCGCCTTCCGTGAACTCGATGTCAAGGTTCTTCCGCTGGAGGTAGTTGGTGAAGGTCCACTGTTGGTGCTCGAGCTGGTGCTCGTGCGCCTCAATGCCCTGCGCGATGATGATCAGCCGGTCCTCGATCCGGTACGGGACCAGGGCGTTGACGTGGTCGAGGCCCTCGCTGGTTCTCGCAACAAGGACGGCGTCTGGTCTCATGATCTTCCTTCCTACAGCACGTCGTGCCTCTGGGTGAGTCGCTCACGCGTGGGCGGGTCGGCCCGTCCGGTGGGCTCCAGCTCCTCGGCAGTCTGGAAGCTCGTCAAGGCCCCCCGCGTGAGGGTCCCGACAACCCCATCGACCCCACCACAGGGGAAGGCCAGGTTGTTCAGGCGCGCCTGCACGCCGTAGTTCGTCTCGACGGGATCAAGATGCCCGACCATCAGCCGGCACTCGAAGGGGTCGGGGCCGACCGTCGCGTCCTCCAGCCACACCCTGAGGGTCGCCGCCTCCGCATCGGCCGGTACGGTCTCCTCAATAAGACCGTTGGCAGCCGTTGTCCCTGAGTGCGTGGCATCGTCCCTGACGCGAAGCTCGTAGCGCTTGCCGGCGTACGGTTCGCGCGCCCGGTTGCGGATCACCAGCCTGAGCCTGACCTCGTACAGCGGCACCTCAAACCGGTGGAGTGCCCCCGTGCCACGTGACTCGTCGCGCTCTGTAATATCCGGGATGTACACGCGATCGCCGGGGTAGAGTATGTTGGGGTTGGGCCGTCTGCGTTTGAGCCGGACGTTCCTGGCATGGTTCCAGATCGTCCGATAGTCCGGGAAGTGGTAGAGCTTGGCAATGCTGGCTATGCACTCACCTTGCCGGACTCGGTGGTTCCTCGCCATCGGGCTCCCCTCGAGTGCCGTCTCGATGCTACTGGCTTGCCCGCACCCCGGCCCTTGTGCGCTGGAACATGAGATCGACGCCATGCCGGTCTGCATGGCCTGTGGAGGCGCCACGGGCCGCCCCACCGCACAACAGGTTCACCCCGTGCACATCCATCCCCTGCAGAGGCCCAATCGCCCCGTGGGACGCCGGAAACCGGCTCTCTCAGTGGCGCATGGCGCCCGCGACGTGCTCGCGGTGAGCGTCAAGTTGACCGAGGATGGACCTTGCGGGCGCGATTCTCGCGCCCCTACGAGGGTG
>CBFDAZ010000121.1:0-10546 GCA_965602825.1 uncultured bacterium | reverse complement strand
AGCGCTAATGCCTCGGGGGAATGCTCGGCGAACCAGCCGCGGGGGCTGCCGTTGACCGTGCAGAACGGGCACCGGCGGTTGCACTGGTTGCCCTGATAGAGGTGGACCTCTGGCAGCACTTCGTCGGGCATCGTTGTTCCCTCGCAGGCACCGCGCGGTCACCCGACCGCCGGACCGGCAGGCAGGTTAGGGATCGGGCGGGCCAATACCTTGGTGCGGGAAGCCCGTGAGGAGCTAGGGTAGGAGGCCATAGCCTCCGTAGGGGAAGCGGTGCCGGTAGAGTATCTCCGCCGGGTAAGCGGGTCGTCGTTGGCTGCCGGGACCACCGAAGTACGGAGTCAACTCCCGGATCGAGGCCAACACTGGGCCCAGGAGCGGATAGTCGTGGAGAATGCGGTACACCGATCGCCGACAGAAGGCCTCTCGCTTGCGCGGGTCGTCCCTCATGACGTCCTTGTAACCCCAAACGTGGGTGAAGGAATCCTGCTGCTTCCATGCCTCAGGATCGTAGGGCATCAGCTCCCGAACATCAATCCCCTTCACCCTTGCGCACATCCCCAGCACGCGCTGTTCCGCGAACACCATCTGCGAGATCGCCTCCTTGGCCTCCTTCGAGTTCCCCTCCATGAAGCGGAGAGCCTCAGAGACGTAGTACTGACGGAACCCATCGTCGCCGAAGAAGACCAGGGATGTGTTGCAGGCCCATTCGTCCCACCGCCAGCTCGCGTTGAACCGGTATCCGCGGGCCGTCTTCAACTGGTGGGCAGGCAGGTACACGCCATCATATAGCGGTTCCCGGTGGATGACAGCCAGACCAGGCTGGTCCGCGAGTTCATCGAGGGATCGCCACACGACGAAGTCCGTGTCGATCATGACGCACGGTGCGCTCTCCTCCCTGAGCGCCAGCAGTTTGCCGGCCGCCCAGAACGCCTTCGGGTTGATGCCTTGCCAGTTCCGCTCAGCCAGCGCAGTGGTGTCGATGCCGAGATCCCACAGGTCCGCCAGGCCGAGCCTTCGGACGTACTCGGCGCCCGTGTCATCGGTATACAGCTTGATCGAGCCGTTGAGTTCGCGCCACTTGAGGGCAGACAGAATGGTGGTCAGGATGTCGAAGTCATCTAGACAGAACCCTTCGTCCTGGCCGTGACGCGCCTGGAAGGGGGCTGTCCATAGGCAGTGAAAGGCGGTCATGAGTCCGCCTCTGCGTGCGGCTGTAATGGCTCCAACACCTGCCCGGAGAGACGGGTTCCTCGTCTGCGGATGAGCGCGTTGGGGGGCGAGCTTGCCGCGTCGGCGGCGCGCGGTTAGTCGGGGGAATCACTCCTCTGCGGCCGCAGGGAGTCGTGAAGCGCATGCAGCATCCTGCGGCCGGAGTCGCCGATGTCCGCCTGTCTACTCACTCACACACGGGGCCATGGCTGTACCGAAGGCCTTCCACCGGAGCGACGACCCACAGCCGACGTGGAGGCCTTGCGGACCCTTCGGTGAATGCTGCCGACCCCGACCACAACCACGATGGAGGGGATCCGGATGAGACCCGAAGACCTCATTACCGCGTGCGGCCACTATGGAGGCACTTGCGCTCGCTACGTCGGATACACTGCCTTCCGCGACGCCGCCGCGCTCCTCGCCGAGTTGGCAGACGCCCATGGCTTCCGTCACTGGATGCCCGGCACGGTCAAGGAGTTCGACTACGCCGAGTTCCGGGCGGGTCTGGAGTTCTTCCGGAGGGACGACACATGGTTTGTGTGCCAGGCCTGCTGCAAGGGCGCCGGCGGAGGCCCACCCGGCTGTCCGCGCGAGTGCTGTGAGGAGCACGGAATCGATGTCTGCTACGAGTGCCAGGAGTTCCCCTGCGAGAAGGTCGCCGGCGACGCCGCCATGATGGCGCGCGCCGAAGAGTACACTCGCCTGGGCCGCGAGGAATGGTTGCGTCAGGCTGCGCAGAAGGCAGCCCAGGGCTGCGAGCTCCACACGGGCAGGTACTACCGGGTCCAGGTCACCGAGGAGCCGGCCGACTGAAGCCGGGAGCCGCCCACCTCCGCGTGGCGGCCATCGACTCGCCGCTCTGTCCGGGCTAGTCTCTGGGCCACGGCTGGGTGGCCGCCTGGCCCTCAACAACCTCCTCAACAGTGTCATCCAGCTCGGACAGGAAGTCCAGCCCGGTAGCCCGCTCGACGTCTTCGACCGAACACAGGAAGTCCGAGTAAGGCCGGCCGGTGACGTCCTCGTGTGGCATGATGAACGCCAGCACCTCAGGACTGAGCGGCTCCGTGGCGTCTGCGATGATCTTATAGAACGCCGTGGGCACGGCCACGCGGCTGTTGCCCATGACCTGGTAGCTCACCGTGCCCTTGATGGCGCCCGGCGCCGGATCGGGCTCTTCCGGCGCCGTGACCGTGAAGATCGGGCCGGCGATGATCGTCAGGTCTCCCCTCAACTCCACCCAGTCGTGGGTGGCCTGCTCCAGGGTTCTCCACGTCGAGCTGTTGAACGCGGGATGGATCTGTGGGCACGCGTTCGAGTACCAGAATGTCTCGTCCAGCCGGGTCTGGCTATGCTTGAAGTCGTCTGCGGGCGCCATGTGCCCCTTGGCAAGGCCGGTTAGAGTCCAGTAGTAGTCTGCATCGGTCGCCTGCGCCCGGACCGGCACAGCGGGGTCGGGCGAGAACGTACGTCCCTGCCTCGTCGCGGACCCCTCGATCTGTTCCGCTGTCAGCACGTACTGGACCCAGACCGGGGTCTTGAGGCGCGCGTCGACCGCTCCCGCATATCCTTCATGGAGGTACTCGTGCACTGCCTGGGGCTTGCCCAGCCTCAAGTGTCGCTCGGGGCCCGTCTCCTCGCCCTCGTCCGACGGCGCGTCGTCGCCAGGCAGGTCGCCCAGGTACCGCCTGACCACCGAACGCGCAATCCATCCGTTACCGGTGCCGTCCGGCAGCCGGACGCAGTAGTAGTACGGTGTCTCGTCATGAATGAGGGCCAGTTGGTCGCCCTCCTCAACCCAGACGAGTGTTGAGCTTGCCGTCTCAGGTCTCTCCCTCACGCGTGCGCGCCGTTGCGCCTCAACATAGTCCGCGCGCGCAGCGGCGGAAAGCAACACCGCAAGAGCACAGATGGCCACCTGCCAGCGGGTCAGCATGGTTCTCCCTCCTGCGCTATTCCTGCGGGGCGGTGCCCGCAGGTTGCTTCTAGGTTTGGCTGCCGGACTGGGCCGCAGCCGTTGCCGTCTGAGCCGCATCCGTTGCCGCCTTAGCCGCAGCCATTGCCGCCCCGGCTGCAGTCGTTGCCGCCTCAGCCGCAGTCCTTGCCGCCTCAGCCGGAGGCGGTGCCGCCCGGGCCAGCTCCAACTGCTTCTGCGCAGTGCTCTGGATCCCCATGACATCGCGGAAGAGGCGAATGGACCCCTTGCTGCCACCCGCGATGATACACGCCGTGACCAGCTCCCCGAATGGGGTCGTCTTGCTGGTTAGCAGGATCATGCTCAAGGCGTCGAAGTGCCACACTAGACAGACAACAAAGGCAACACCGACAGCAACGAACTCCTTCACGCCCTTCTCGCTAGCGTACTTCAGGAAGAGCCGGTGCTCGAAGACAACCGCCAGCGCACGCTCAAGCAATATCGCTACCACGATAATGGTAATCAGCACTTCCGAAAGGCGATCCCAGTCAAGGTGGAACAGGTTCGGGTCCATGATACCCTCCTCACACACTCCTCGGGGTTCATCACGCGCTGCTAACAGCGAATGGCACGCTGTCATCTCTTAGACAGCCTCAAGCCAGCTTCCCACGCTTGTTGTTCGTCATTATACTGGATATGTCCTTCCTCAATACCTCGCCTCGACGAAACGGGACATGCCAGTCGTAAATGGCGCCACCCGGAGCCCGCCGCTGGTGCACGAGTGTTCGTGAGCAGTTGGACATGAGCGTGGGCTCACCCGGGAACCATGAAGATAGGCGTTCTGCCAGCGTTTTCGGAGCCGCTACGCCGACGGGCCTGGAGACCCGTCGGCACCAACGACGCCCAGATCTTTGAAGCCGAACCGGTTGAACGGCTTCTGGCAGAGGGAATTGCAGAAGGCTGCCGGGCCGCGGTCAGTCGTACCCGAAGCGCACGTCTCCCCCGTTCACGAAGTGGAACCAGTGAGCGTCGTAAGTCCAGTTACCGCTTCGTGAGCGCAGGTGCCAGAGCTTGGCGTGACCGTCACCGTAGACCGCGTTGCACTGGGGCACTCCCCGCACCTGGCCGGCCTGTTGGTAAAGCCCATACTGGCCGTAGTGCCAGTCGAAACGCTCGTGGTAGACAACCTGCTGCGCCGGGCGACAGAAGTCCGGCTCCTTGAGCCCCATCCACACGGTCTGCCACGCAACCACCCACCGGTACTCATACGAAGTCCGAGCCCAGTAGTCCGTGGATGGCCCGGCCTCGTCACTCGGGCACCAGAAGAGCTGGTGGTTCCTGACGTACGGCTGCAGCAGCGTCGGGACGCCTCCGAACACCTCGCGACACCACCACGGCGACGTCGCGTAGTCCTGTGTGTGGGGTGGGAAGACAAGCATCGACGGCCATACTCCATCGTAGTCCTGGACATACATCATCAGACCCAGGCCAATCTGCTTCACGTTGCTCAAGCACGACGTGCACCGAGCCTTCTCGCGGGCCCGAGCGAACACGGGGAACAGGATCGCAGCCAGGATGGTGATGATCGCTATGACAACGAGGAGTTCGATCAGCGTGAAGCCGCGTCTCACCCTCGCTCCCTCCCGCGGGCCCCATCACCCATTAGCTCTACGTGTTCTTGCGGCTTCCTCGCCGCTACGGCCGTCCCTCCCAGCGACAAGGCAAGGCCTCAAGCGCCAACAACCGTGCCCATCATCTGAGCTCGAAGCCCTCGTGGGTCACCTTTACCGGCCGCCTGAGCAGGATCTTGTCGCCGGTTGGGACTTGAGCCAGTTCCTCAAACATGCGCCAATCGGAATCCGCCGACACTTCGGCGAGGATCAGCGTGTCCCGGTCCGGGATCGCGGCCCCCAGTTCCTCCCCCGGCTCAAGGTGCTCCGGCACCAATAGAAGCCGGGTCGCGTCGTAACTGTCCAAGTTCTTGATGGAGATCAACTTGCGCCCCTCGAACGCGCTCCTGACCGACTCCCGTGAGAGGGTCTTCCTGAGGTTCCCCATCGCTCGCTCGTGCAACTCATCCCGGGTGATGCCGAGCTGGTCCAGGTCCGCCTTCGTCAGGTACCGGACGCTGTGTTCCGCATCAAACACGTACAGGATCTCCAGACCGAGCGACTCCACCGCCGTGTAGGGCGGGTCCGCGCCCGGCGGGAGCCCCGAGCGGAAATCCCCGGGTACCAGCCGCGGCATCAGCCGGTCGCCATGGGTCTCCATGGACAGCGGCTCAGAGAGAGTCTGCTCTTGCTCAATGGCTGCGGCAAGCGAGCCCTCGCGCATGCCTGCGCGCGTGCGGACGACAGCCCAGGCGACGATGGCGACGATCGCTAATGCCAGAATCAGCCATGACCACCAGGATGGCCGCATGCTCTGCCTCCTGTCCTGAGGCACTGCCCACCATCCTCTGTCGACCAGGCCTCTCGGTTGACTTGCTTCTGGGGTGACCACCCATACCTGAGGGGTCCGCTCCACCTCGCCGGTCGCTTCCAGGCCAATACCGCGCTTTCCTGCTCTTGCAGTAGCGGGGCCGAGGGTAGTGCAGATGGGGTCTCGGTGGGTGACTGACGCGCCGTTTGGCACGGCCTGCTTGCCGCGCCGCTGGGGGAGCTTGGCGACCGGTGGACACGAGCCAGTTCAGTGGCGGCAGGGCGGCTGCCTTTGTGCCGCGGCGCGCAATGGGTCGATCTCGCTGTTAACCCTTCGCGAAGTCGAACACCACGATGTCGTTGTCGCCGGGGCTCAGATCGACCGCCTTCAGTAGGGTGGGATCACCCGCCGTGGCCCGCAGCCGGTGGGGCTTCCTTGTGGGCACCCGTACCCAGAAGATGCCATCAGCGTCCGAGCCCAACCTGCAGTCAACAGGCCTGAGCGTCTTGATGCTATCATCCGCGCCCTGGATCTCCAATAGCTCAAACACGACGCCCCCTACCGTTTGCCCCTCCGGCAGCCTCAGGCGACCGAACACCAACCACGACTCTTTGGGGTCCGTGGTTCCGGGCGTCGCGGAGGGAGCCCCAGTCGCGCCAGGGGCCGCCGTATCGGGGGGCGTGCTGGGCTGGCTCGGAGAGGCTGTGTCGGCCTCAGTGCCGCCCCCGCCTCCGCCGCCAGCCGGCCCATCGGCCGGCTGCTTCTGCGGGCGGCGGTCGGTTGATGTCACAAGTATGCGGCACACCTGGCCCACCTTCAGATCGCGGGGACTGCCGGCGTTCAGGGGTGTACCGTCATCGAGAACGGCCTCAAGCACGAAGTTGACGTCAGTGTCAACCGCTGTGGAGTAGATGGTGCCGTCCTTCTGGCACTCCACACCCGTCACGGTCCTTCCTGCGGCCTCAAACCACACGGTCCAGTCCGGGTGTAGATCAGTCGGGGTCTTACCCCAATACGCGCCATTCTCCAGCCCAAAGACGGTTGTCTTCGCCTTGTCCAGCTTGTTGTCCCGAGTGTGCACAACGATTGTGGCCCTCTGACTCGCAGCCCCGGGCGCGTGGTACGGGTCCAGTGCTCGCTCAGCGATCACCACCTCCACCTTGTCGGGGGCCGCTGGCTCCTTCGGCTTCTCGCTGCCGGTGACACTGCCTATCACGTCACCCAGAGAGTACACGATGCCAAAGGCGAATGTATCCCGCGTGTTGCCTCCCGAATCGGCGAACGCGCCGCCGCCGAACAGGTGTGCTTTGCGGCCCACCCGGTAGGTTGGTGCGACGACCCAGTGTCCATGTTCTCCCGTGGTGCGGCCACCCAGGAGACCGAACCTCTTCCACGAGTCCCACGGCGGCGCCTTCTCGCCGTCCTTGGGCTTGCCGAATGACCCGACGATGCCCACCATCGGCTCGGGGCCGTTGTCGGGGACGGCGAAGCCACCCACAACGTCGAACCCCGCCTTTGCCAGGGCGGCGAGATCGACCCCAAAGGCCTGCGCAGCAAAGCTCGCGCCCCACTTCTCGGGCCCCGGTTGCGTCCCGCCGGCTGCAGCCTTGTTCGCTCCTGATGGAAGCGATCCCCCTGCGGACCCCGCGGGCTGCCCCGACGGCGGCGACGCTCCCGCGCCGGTACCCGTGGTGCTATTCGTCGGTGGCTGCGAGGCGGCGTTGCCTCCTGCTGGCTGCAAGGGGGCGAAGGACTTCAGTTGGGGGGCCTCAGCTACTACCTCGATGACGTCGCCCTTGGTGGTAGTCTTACCGATTGAGACCGGTACCGTAAGGCGCCAGGTGAGGTCGGCCGTTGCCAGGCGGACCGTGATGCCACCACAGTCCGCCTCATAGAAGCGGATCCGGAGCTTCGCCTTCCCCTGGTCCCAGCGGAGTTCGGGATGCGTCTTCAGCGCCGTGACCTGCTCCGTCACGTACGCCTCGAGTTCGGCCGACGGCCGCAGAGCGTTCCTCACCAGCTGGTAGTTGTGCGCCTGGTCTTGCAGCGCGAAGAACGCCTTGCCATCCACATCCTCAAGGCGCTCGCCGACCCGCTTCCATGTGCCTGTCCTGTCGTAGGCACCCTCCACGTGCGAAACCAGCGCCTTCAAGGCCTTGTCATTCAGGTCCCCGATGGCAGGGACGCGGGCCAGTCCGGGGATCTCCTTCGCGTCCTCGTACCCACGGGGGAGGGCGGCGAGGTGCAGGCTGAGATCAAGCGGCAGGTCGAACTCCCGCTTGAAGTCTCGCTCCAGGCTGCTCTTATCGTCGGGCAGACAGACGGTGAACAGGGCCGGCTCGTCATCGGCGTGCTTGAGGTCGATGACGACCCTCGCCTTCTCGGAGGAGTCAGCCTGCGTGGCCAGGCTTGGTCCGAGCTGCAAGACACAGAAGCTCACGCCCGCCAGCAGCCTCAACATGCGAACACCGCCTCTCATGGGATGCGGGCCGGAGTGGAACGCTCGGACAGCACACTGCTGAGACGTCGTCCGTCCTTCAGCCGCATCAGCTTTACGAAACGCGAAACAGGCACCCACAACAGGTCCTCTGTGCCAACCACCCGGCCCATGCACATGAGTGCCGCCGCTGCGTCTTCGCCCTCGCCATCCACCCAGACTAGCCCAGCGCACTCATTCGGCTTGAAGCCGGAACTCGCATACGGCGTGCTCTTAATTGGGATCTGGTACGCATTGGAGTATGACGCAAGCACGAGCGGAGCACTCGCGGTCGCGCCCCCGACGTCGTAGCTCAGGTGAGCGGCCCGCACGGGTCCCTCCAGGTCGGTCTCTACCGCCGCCCACTGGCTGCACGTCGGCGTCGATTGGGGGACATTCACGAGCGTCGGTGTCCCGATCGCTCCGCTCGGCGACGTAACCGGGCCCCAGGGGTGTATGTGGAGGCTCGCCCCCTGCACGGTCAGCTCGCCCGGCCGATCGGGCTTCGCAAGGCCAACCTGCATGTGGCCCAGCGCGCCCTCGATGTACCAGCCTACGGCTTGTGCGGCCGTCAGGGCGAGCCTCCCATCATCTTCTGGCAGGACTATCCCTATTCGACCCATCAGGAAATGCGCTCCCGACGGGGCCCTTCTGGTGATCGGGTCTGCAGGTTGCACTGGCATCTCTGCCCCTCCTCTCGGGTAGTCCCTCTCTGCCCCATCATGTCGTCGGTGCACTCTCCACGGTCACCTCGGCGACCACTGCCACATAGCTTCCGCGGCCATCAGTGACAATGCAGTACACGGCGTACTTGCCCGGATCAAGCGGAGCCGTGTAGGTGGCCTTGTTCGGCTCACTCGGATCCGGGGTCAGGCTACCATCACCGGCAAGGAAGGTGTAACTCAGCGGGTCGTCGTCCAGGTCCGTCGCGGTGCAGACAAAGACTTCCGTCGCCCCAGGGGTGAGGATCACGGCGGTCGGCTCCAGCGTGGCCCTCGGCGGGTCGTTGATGCCGGGGTCAGTCACCCGAATGAGGATACGCTCCGAGGTGACCCCTCCCCGGTCGTCGGAGACCGAACAGGTGACTGTGTACTCTCCTTCGGCCTCCGGCGCTGTCCATTCCTTGATATTGTCCGGGGGCTTCTTCGGGTCTGGCTCCTGGGTGCTCGCATCAGATGGAGCGAGTGTCCAGGTGTACATGAGCATGTCCGTCTCCGGGTCCCTGGCGAAGCAGGCGAACACGACCGCGCTCTTCGGCGTTACCTCCAGGACCTCGTCCGGCGCAAGCTCGCGCCCATTGACCAGCAGACGCAGGATCTCTGGGGGATCGTTCTCCCAATACGACCCACACCCGGTCAGACCGATGGACGCCAGAGACAACCACAACACAGCAACTGGCCCGGAACGCGTCAGCCTCACCACCTCCCATGCATCTTGGTGACCTCGCTCTGCTTGACGGATACGCTGGCTATGGACATTCTCCAGTTTATCCTGCTGCTACAGGAGTATAAGAATCTCAGCACCCAATCATCCCAATACTATTAGCGCTGCTCACAGCAGCGTCGGGCTGTATTTCTCTAAAAGATCGCTCTCCCCTCCTTTTACGGGTAAAATAATTCTGAACGTATGAGATTATCATCTCCTCCGCGCCTACGGATGCCAGCCTTGACCCTCGCACGCCGCCCAATGTGGCCCCAAACCATGGCGGCCGCACCCATACGGGCAACGAGGCACGCAGGGCCACTTGCGCCCGTCCGGCGACATGGGGGAGCACACAGGCCAGCAAGTCAGAGAGGGGACAACTTGCCTTACGCCACTGACCCGGTCTGGGGCCGAGACCACCACACCAACCCTACCAAGGCCACTGTGTCATCTGGGTCAACGTAAGAGGCATGGAAGCGCGTGCACCCGACGCCTCACCGGCTGACTCTGACCTGCGTCAGCCCCCTCGCCCGCGTCCCATCGACTGCTTTCGCCGTCACCTCGATCAGGTACGTCCCATTCGGCACCGGCAACCCCTGGTCGCTCTGCGCATTCCAGAGAAGCGTGTTCGATCCGGTCTCGCAGTCGCTGGCGCGGCAGAGCGTCTTGACCGGTCGGCCGGCGATGTTGAGGATGCGGGCATCAACCGCCATCGGCGCCGACAGTGAGAAGACGATCTCCACTCCGCCAGCCACCGGAACCGCCGCCACGCTCGTCAGCGTCGCTCCGCTAGCGCTCGCGACAGCATCGGCGGCGCCTTCGCTCACGACTGGCCCGGGTTGCCATTGTGTCGCGTTCGCATACCTGGAGTCAGAACCGGTCGCCGCGCCGTCATCATCCTCGAACACGAAGCGGTGGCGATACTCCCCGTGGCGCAATCTGTGCTTCCAGACGTAGTACTTGCCGGCCTCGGGGATGCCGCCCCACGCCTTCATCTCTCCCATCCTGTGGCACCGCCACGTTCCGTCGCAGCGCTTCCTGTGCAGCTCGAGCCGGGCCACAGTCGGCAGCGTCCCCTCACCATCCGTGTATTGCACCGCGAACCG
>CBFDAZ010000120.1:0-10560 GCA_965602825.1 uncultured bacterium | reverse complement strand
CGTCGAAGGCGCTGCGCTCGATGGTGATGTCACCCGTCGCTCCCGTCGGTGGGCAATCGAGCTCGACGGCGAGCTCCTGCCAGGTGTCGATGGCGCCCGTGTCGTACCGCTGTGTGTTGGCATTCGTGATCCAGGTGCCATCGGCGCCGTTGATCCCAACCTTCATCGTCGGGCGGATGCCGGCCGGGTCGAGCTTGCGGACGAGCAACCAGCCCGACAGTCGATAGCGCGCGCCGGGGATCAGGTCCACCTTCGCGAGGTTGACATAGCCCCAGGTGCCCTCGCTGCTCCCGTTCAGTTTGAGGGCGCCATTGCCGGCGTGGACCGGCTCGCCCACCACGGCTGCCTCCATGCCGGACGCCACCCACTCAGGCTCCGTCTCGTCCTCGAAGTCCCACCGCAGCGTCTGCTTCATCCCGGACTCGCCCGGGACAACCTCGATCTGAGCCACGCTGTACCTGCCTGGCGCATCGGCCTCGGTCATCGGGAGATAGTAGAGTTGCTCTGGTTGCTCGGGCCGGAAGAGCCGGACAGTGAGCGCATAGCTTCCCGGCGGCAGTCCCTGGGGCACGTCCAGGACGGTCGCGGCCGCCACGGGCTCCCCCGGCAGCCACTGCCTGGTTGGCACATCCGGGAAGGTCTGCACCGCGGCGGCTGCTGTGCCGTCGGGCGACGCCAGAGTCCACTCGAGCGCCAGGTTCTCGTAGCACGGCGCCACGCCCTGGTTGATCCACACTTGCTGGATCGGCAGCCGGCCGGGCATGTCCGGCCATGAGCGGACGGGCTGAGGCACTCGCAACTCAGTCAGGGCGAACCGGTACCCGATGCGCTTCGCGCAGTGCTCCACGGCCTCGCGCACGTCGTCGGGCGGCTCGGCCAGGAACTGCGCCCCGCCGAAGTTGATATTCTCGTAGCTGATTGGCGCCTCGAGGCCCTTCCTGATGACATCCCTTGGGTCCCAGCCGCGCGCCTTCATGCTGTCATAGCCGACAATCAGCTCCAGGTTGCACTGCACGCCCTTGAACGCGTACTCGGGGTAGAGCCGGCTTTCGACGTTGTGGCTGGCGCCGCGCAGGCCCAGTCCGTCCTGCCGGAAGTGCAGCCCCCGGCTGGCGGCGTAGTCGTTGATGTTCTGCCGAGAGCCGACGTTCAGGAACACCCGCGTATGGGGGAAGGCATCGGCGAAGGCGTCGATGACGCGGCGGTAGGCCATCGTCAGCTTGTATTCGCTGAAGCCCGCCTCCTCAAGCTGCTCAGGGGTCCAGCGGCCCGGGATGTGGAGGCCGAAGTGCATCTCGCCCCATTCGCCGATGCTGCCGATGTCCACGAACTCCAGGCCCGGCCGTCCGTCCGCCCACTCGCCAAACGCCCGGATGAACTCGCAGTGCAGGTCAAGGTACAGGGGGTCCCAGAAGATCGGATCGACCTGCTCTTCGACGTATAGCCCCTTGTGCTTGACGCCGGGGACGCCTGCCTCGAACACCCACTTGGGCGTCACGTACTCCTTCCGGCCGTGCATGCTCTCCGACATCACGCGGAAGGCGACGCGCTTGCCGAGCTCGCCGACCCAGTAGTCAAACATCGGGCCGAGGTACTCGTCAAACTGGTAGACGCCTCGCTCCGGCTCCAGGTCGGCCCAGTGGCACCGGTGGTACGCGATGCCGCAGAGCCGCATGAACCACAGGTCTGGATCGGGCTGCTGCTCGTTCCCCACCATGACGTAGATGCCCATGCCCGGGTTGAGGAGGGCTGCACTGGTAGTCTCAGGCGTGACGGTGACCATCTCGGGTGGTTGAGGCCGGCACTCGGAGGATAGGCCGACAATCAGCAGGGCAGCAAGCACGGGTCTCACGCTCCCGCAGGAGCTTTCGCTCTCGCTGAAAGGTACGGTGGCCTCATCGCCATTCGTCGCCGTCACTCGCTCGGCCTGCAGGGCTGTGTGCGCGCACCAGCGCTTGCGCCTGCCGAGTGCAGTCTGGGGCTGTGTGTGTTATAATCCCGCCCGGAACCAACGGCAGGCTCAATCGTCTTTGGGGATGGTATGACCACTCTCCGCTGGCTCATCGTGTGTGTTCTGATTCTCGTCGCGGCGCTGCTGTTGCGGGTGGGCTTCTTCGCTTATGTGGTCTACACGTTGGTCGGGGTGCTCGTCGTCTCCCACATCATGGGGCGCTTTGCCCTGGCGAACGTGGAGTTGGAGCGCCACTGCAGCCGGACCAAGGCGGAGATCGGCGACAACGCGACGGTCGCGGTCGAGGTCCGCAACCGCAAGGGTCTGCCAATTCCCTGGCTGATCATGGAGGATGTGATACCCCAGCGGCTCGAAGCGGAGGGCGAACGGGCCGTGGCGGTGCTCATGCTGCCGCTGCAGCGGCGGCAGCTCCGATACCGTGTAGTGTGCAAGTATCGTGGGTATCATCAGATAGGGCCGACGGTTCTCGAATCGGGGGACTTCTTCGGCCTCGTCCGGCGATTCCTGACCGGCGCCGACCGGAACTTCATCACAGTCTACCCGAAGGTCGCGCCCATCGGGCACTGGGGCCTGCGGACGCGGCGACCGATCGGCGAGGTCGTGGTGCGGCAGCGGCTGCACGAGGACCCGACGCGCGTCGCCGGGGTTCGACACTATGAAAGGGGCGACCCCCTCAACCGGATCCACTGGCGGGCCAGCGCCAAGACCGGGGAGCTGCACTCGCGGATCTACGAGCACTCGACGCTCATCGGGGCCAACATCGTCCTGGACTTCAACCAGCCGTCCTGGGAGCAGGCGGCGGAGAAGCACGTCAATGTGCCCACGGCGCCCCCGGCGGACTGGTTCGACAACTCGGAGTTCGCGGTCACCGTGGCCGCCTCGCTCAGTGCCTTCGTGATCGAGCAGAAGCAGTGTGTGGGCTTCATCTCCAATGGCGGCGATGCGGCCGAGCGCGTCCGGCGGGAGATGATGGTCGAGAGCACGGAGACGCGATCGGAGGCCATGGAGAAGGCGCGGGAAGAAGAGGATGTGACCCGCCTGCAGCCCGTGGAAGTGGCGCCTCAGAAGGGCGATGCTCAATGGGCGCAGTTGATGGAGACCTTCGCCCACCTCGAGGTCCGGGACGGGCTGACCTGCGCCGAGCTGATCTCGAATGAGTACGAGGGCTGGCCGCGCGAGGCAAGCCTGCTGATCATCGTCCCGGGCCTGGCGCCCAGGCTTCTACAGCAGATCGCGCGCCTGCGGGATGCCGGCTTCCTGGTTACGGTCTTCGTGGTCCGTAACGAGGAAGACTACATCGTCGGCCGAGCGCGACTTGCGTCAGAGCGTATTGATGTGATACATGTGCGAACGGAGCGGGACCTGGACCAGGTCGCCGTCGCGGCGATCTGACCGACCCGTCCCGGCGTGACTGCGCCACCAGGGAGCAGAGGGAACCATGTCTGGGTGGGATTTCCGACCCCCCAACCAGGGCGGTGAGCAGTCTGAGCCTGCGGCGGCCACGGGCACACCCGCGCCGCAGGGGCAGCCGGGCCCCGTGGTCTTGCCGCCCGATCCCGGGGCGCCGCAGGCGGCGCCGGCCGCGCAGCCTGGCCTCGAGCAGCGCGTACCTCCACCTGTCCAGCCGCCGTTCGACTGGCTGACGGAGGTTCTGATCCCCATCGCGGTCTTCGGTCTGCTCGCGAGCTTCTTCTACTACCTGATCGACTTGCGGGGCGCGGCGGGAGACCGGGGCCTCAGTGGGCTGCGCTGGGTCTGCTTCTGGTTCCTGCTGGGCACCATCCTGACGACCCGCATGCGGACGCGCTACGGCGCGCACGTGCTGGCGCTCCCCTACATGCTCGGGTTGGCGCTGGCGGTGTGCCTCTTCATCTTCCACTTCACCATGTACTCGGGCGCCTTCGTCGGCACGGCGGACGTCACCGGTCAGGTCGTCGCTCTCACCTTCAACTACGCCCTCGTCGGCATTATCTGGTGGGTGGCCAGCGTAGTGACACGGGCCTGCACGGCTGAAGAGAACTTCATGGTGATGAGCGACGAGGGCCTGATGAGCAGCCTCCGACGCCGCCCGAAGCCGCGGCGGAAGAAGGCCCGCGACACCCAGTCCCGCCACCCGGGCTGGGTGCTGATGTGGACTTCGCTGGTGGCTCTGGTGACGTTCGCGTTCGGCCAACACCTCATCGGCGCCTCGGGCGCGTCGCACCGCGCTCACGCCTTCATGTGCATGGTGTCTTACTCGTTCTTCGCTCTGCTCCTGCTGGCGCTGACCTCGCTGTCCGCGATGCGGATATCGGCCCGTCGGCGGAAGATCAACATCGCCAGCGGCATCACACCCGTCTGGACGCTGGCGAGCACGCTGATCGTGATCGCGATCTTGGTCCTGGCCGCGCTCCTGCCGCGCATGCGCATCGCCGAGAACGTCTCGCGCCGGATCGCCCAGCTGCCCCAGGGATGGCGGGAGCCCCCGGAGACCCGCTGGGAAAGCGCGCCGGCCCTGGGCTCCCGGCGGCCGCGAGAGGATCCGGGCGGCGACCGGCGAGCGGATGAGGAGGCGGGGTCGCGACCGGGTGCGCGGGGGAACGAGACCGGCGAGCACCCGGACTCGGGCGATGAGGAATCGCAGACTCCGAGCGGTGGCTCTGGAGGTGAGACGGCCGCCACGCCCCAGGCTGCGGGCACGGGCGAAGAGGGGGACGACAGCGCCAGCGAGGGTGGGGCGGACGGTCGAGGCGGCGAAGGCGCCCAGGGGGAATCGGGTGAGGCGGACCAGGAACGGCAGGGCGCCCAGCAAGACAGCACGGGGGAGGGGGACACCGAACAGGACGAGGTCCCCTCCGACACCGACGGCACGACGGGGCAAGGCCGTGGCGACCAGGAGCAGGAGGCCAACGTCAGCAGCGCCGGTACGGGAGACCAGCCGTCGCGCCCGAGCGAGGCCGGAGCCGAGCGCAACGCGGCGGGCGGAGTCGACTGGCTGAAGATGCTGCTCCTGTGGCTGGCCATTCTGCTGTTGCTGCTGCTGTTGTTGCTGCTGATCGCCTACCTGATCTACCGCCTGATCAAGAACCGCAAGCAACTGCCGTCCTTCAGCGGGTGGCTGGCGTCGATCTGGCAGATCACGCGGGAGGCGGTCCGCGATACATGGTTGCGAGTCCTCGCGGCGCTGGCTGCGGCCTGGGCCTTCATGCTCCGCATCTTCGGGTGGCGGCCTAAGATGCCGAAGCTGGGCGAGGACGGCCTGCCCGAGGATCCCTTCGCCGACATCTTCGGCAACCGGGAGTTGGCCGAGTCGTTGACGCCGGCGCAGGTTGTAAGGCACGTCTACGCAGCGTTCCAGGCCTTCGGCGAGATCATCGGCTACGGGCGCAGGGACCAGCAGACACCGTACGAATATGCGCGCGCCCTGCCGGCCTACATCGGCGGGATGCCCCGGCACGACGCTGACGATATCACCGGGCTGTACGTGCAGGCGGCCTACTCACCGGAGGAAGTGGGGGAGGAGCAGGTCGGCCAGGTTCGCCGCATCTGGGACCGTATGCAGGCCCCAATTGATGAGGCGATGGCGAACCGCAAGAAGGGAGCCGGCGGCCCTTCGTCAAAGGCGGCCTGACATCACGCGCTCGGCTCCGACAGACGGCTGTACTTCCGCGTGAGCTCCGCGTTATGTCCCACCTGATCGCTGTACTGCGGGTACATGCCGACGATGACGGCGTCGTTCGGCTTGAGGGCGGCGAAGGTTGACCGGAACGCCTCCTCGACCTGCTCCGGCGCGTCGCACAGCCGCCCGGCCGCCAGGATCTTGAAGACGAGACACGGTTTGGCCGTCTGTCGGATCGCCTCGAACATCCGTGGCGGGTCCGACTCCAGGTACACCTCCCGCAGCGGGATCGGTACGTGGCCCAGGAGCTCCAGCAACTCCTCCCGCGTGCGGTGCCTTTCGTAGGCACAGGCCATGTAGAAGTCGATATCCCAGCCGCGTTCCTCGACGTACTCGATGACCGCAGGCATGTGGGTGGACACCCCGACCTGCGCGCCTGAGTCCCGCACCCGCTTCAGGAACTCCTGGATCTCGTCGAGCTTGCCCTGCTTGAAGAGCGTGTCGGTGACCTCGCCGTGATGAGCGATGCCAAGCACTCCGGCTTGAGCCAGCTTCTCGACAGGCATCGGATCATCCGGGTGGTCGGCCGCCAGGGAGATGAACTGCATCTCGCTCCCCGTCTCCTCGCAGAACTGACGCCAGTGGCCCACGTTAACTGCACCGGACTGCCAGCAGTTGATGCCGACCTCATCGGCACGTCGCAGAAGCGCCATCACGTTCTGCGGCGTGAAGTACGCCTTCATCTGGCGGTTCAGGAACACCGAGAAGTGCGAGCCGCCGTTGACGGGATTCGCGCCGACGATTAGGCGGGAGAGCTGAACGGGGCCGAAGGGCGCCGCGGGCATGACTTGCGCTTCGACTGCGGCAGAAGTCTGTCCCGGGCTATTGCTGGACATGCAGCAGCCTCCGTGTGCTGTGGTCTAGTCCCCGCGCTCATTCTCCCAGGAGTGGAAGCTATCCTGCGCGTCCTCAGGTGAGACGCATCTCGCGATCGAGCACCCCGCCCAATACAGCGGATAGCCAATCAGAGCAGCCACGGCCGCCGGGACACCATACCAGCATCCCGCGTGCTTGACCTCGCTAAGCCACTCGCGGACCGGATGCTCGTCTTGCCGAAGTCCGGAGGAGCTGTCGTCGGCCGGTGCCCTCAAGGCCCTCTCCCCTTCCCATGGGACGGCCTGCATCCCCAATCACCTCTGTACCATGCGGCCCCGCCGACCGGAGCATCCATTCGCCCGCTATCGACCCGTTGTGCTGGGGCTGACAGGGTGCTATAATCGCGCGAACTTGCTTGATACCTGATGATGGCGAAGGAGAGCAGGATGCTGAAGCGGTTGATTCTCCCCCTCATATCTGCCCTGACTCTCGGCCTGATCGGTGGTTGCGTCACGGTCGTCGATGAGGAGGAGGGGACGAACGGCCTGACCGAGAGCGCAGGGGCGGCGCGCGTGGAGTTGACGCTCTACACCTGGACCAAGGCCGACGAGGCCGAGGCGAACCAGGTCTTGATCGGGGAGTTCGAGACGGCCAACCCCGGCCTGTCGGTCGAACTCCGGAACGAGCCGGGCAGCCAGGGAGCGATGGCCAAGCTCCAGACCCTTATCTCGGGGAACGAGGCACCCGACGTCGTCTCCCTCCACGGCGCCTTCTACATCCCCCTCGCCAGCAAAGAGGCCTTGCTCGACATCGAGCCCTTCATCGAGAAGTCCCCCGAGATGAGTCTCGACGACTTCGACCCGCGTCTGGTCGAGTTGTGCCGATACGAAGGCAAGCTCTACTCGCTGCCGCGTTACACATCGGTCTACACCCTCTTCTACAACCCGGACCTGTTCGACAACGCGGGTGTCCCGTATCCCACGGACCAGGATCCCTGGGACTGGGACGCTTACCTGCGGACGGCCAGGAAGCTCACGCGCGACCTCGACGGTGACGGCAATACCGACATCTGGGGCTGCGCCATTGACTTCTGGGGGGCGCGCATCTACCCGTGGCTGTGGTCCAACGGCGCGGACATCTTCAGCGAGGACCGGACCAAGTGCATCCTCGACAGCCCGGAGGCCATCGAGGCCGTGCAGTTCGCCGCTGATCTGTTGGGCGTTCACAAGGTCACGCCGGAGACGCTGTCTTCCGAGCACGATCAGGCCCTTGAGATGTTCACTCAAGGCAACATCGGGATGCACATGACGGGCCCGTGGGACGTGCAGAACCTGCAGGCGGCCACCGATAGCCAGGGACTGAAGTGGGCTGTCGCGCCTCTGCCCAGCCGGAAGCGCCGGGCAACGATGCTCGGTACCGAGAACTACGCCATCTGCAGCCAGACAGAGCATCCGGAGGAAGCCTGGAGGCTGTTTGAGTTCCTGATGAGCCCGCACGCTCAGGAGTACATGGCCGCGGCCCAGGAGAAGATGCCGTCGAGGCTATCGGTCATCAGCGGGTCGTACGTAGAGGCGGACGTCGCCCACGATCGGCGCGTCTTCGCCGAGGCGCTCTCGTATGCTGTCGAGCCGCCGAACGTGCCCGATTGGTCGCAGGTGAGGCCGATCTACCAGGAGGAGCTTGACAACGTGTGGATCGGCCGGAAGACTGCGGCCGAGGGATGCCGCGACGCGGCCCGCCGTATCAACGAATACCGAGCGGCTCAGGGGAGTCAACCATCCGGGGGCGCGTCGTAGAACTGGGTGCGGGTCCTACAGCGCCAACCGCATCTCCCAGTAGTCGTTCCCGTCCGCTCCGACGTACTCACCGGTCGCGCGGAAGCCCAGGCTGCGGTATAGGCCGGTCGCTGCTTCGTTGGTCTTGACGTGGATGAGTTCGATGGCCTGTTTGCCCGCGAGACGCGCATCGGCGATCAACCGCTGCATCAGCCGCTTCCCGTAACCCTTCCCGCGCTGATCATCGGCGATCCCGATGCCCAGGTGCAGGACGTCCTGCTCCCAGTTGGTCAAGAACGCCCAGCCGACCACCTCGTTGCCGAGCCGCAGGACGTAGTCGCGACGACGGCCTTCGGTAGCGTCTGAGCAGGCTTGGGCGCAATCGCGGAACGTGGCGTTCCATCCCAGAGGCCTGAAGAGCCGGCGAGTCTCGGCGGCGAGCCCGTTGTAGAGCCTCTGCAGCGCAACCCCATCGCCGGGCCGAAGGCTGTCTATCGCCGCCTCATCAGCCGGAGAGCCCGCATGGGCCTCGTGGAGCATCGCCAGGGCCGCCTCCACCATCGCCTCGCCGGTGCCTGGCTCGAGCTGGCTGTGCAGGCCGACCCACGTCTGGTAGCCGCCGTCGAGATACCCCTGGCGGTCCGGTATGTAGCCCACCTCATCGTTGGCGAGTCCGACGACGATCGTGCGGCGGAACGGAGAGCGCCGGCGGATCTCGAGACCCAGTGCAGCGAACATCTCCCCCGGCACACCCACGATGGCGACCTCCCCCAGGCGCACCACCTGCAGCCACGTGTCGAACGGCTGGCCCGCCGTGGGTGCCATTGCCTCGCGCATCTGGGCGAAGGTCTGGATGTACGTGCGCGCCGTTGCCGGGTCGAACCAACGCTCACACCACCGCCGGACAGCCGCATCCTGCTCGGCCTCATCCCAGGTGCGGTGGGTGCACGAGAAGGGGCGCTTCAGCGATAGCAAGGGGCCGTGCAGCGCGGGCCGCAGCGACCCAAGGGCGCTCCCAACGGCGGCCACGATCCGCGTAACGGCCTCGCCTGGCGAGACGCCGTCGGGCCGGTGGCTGGAACCGAAGGCGCCGGGCGCAAACAGGAAGACCCCGCCGTGTCGCCGCTCCAGTTCCTGGGCCGCCAACCCAAACACGCCCGGCGAGCGCACCGCGCCAGAAAGCGTGCCGATGTTGTGGGTCCCGTGACAGAAGAGACCACTAACCAGTTGACCCGTGGGCCGGCGCACGGCCAGGACTGGGAGGTCGGGATCGTGCGGGCCGGACGGACGCAGAGCGAGGGAGGGGTCGTGCCCGCACCACGTGACCTGCCCATCGTCCATGAACCAGCGGCTGTTGTGGCCGATGGTGGTCTCGATGCCCGGAGCGTACAGGAGCTCCGCTTCGCACTCATTGGGGCGCTCCGCGGCCTCCTGCAGTCTGTCGAAGGCGTCCGCGCCGGCTTGGACGGCGGCCGCGACTGTGCGCGCGCAGAACTCCTCGTCGGCGGAGTAGGCATGCACCGTCATCGTGGTTGGGGCATGGTGGGTGTGGGTGGCGGTGATCAGGATGTTCTCGAAGGGGATGCCCAGACGGTCGGCGATCTGTTGTGCGGCCTGGTCGGCGTGCCGGCGACCGAGGCCGATGACGTCGAGCGACACAAGGCACACGGTTGCGTCGCCAACCAGCACCACAGCCGTTGCTCTCAGCGGAGCTTCCTGCTCAACGCATGTAGCGGGCAGGATGCTGCCCCCCAAGATCATGTCATCGTCGGCTGGGATGTCCACCGCGGCTGCGGCGGCCTGCAGACCGGGCATGGCGACCTCCTGGGCGGCTATCCACGAACTGCACTGCGGTCAGTGAGTGCTGGAAGGGAAGACGTAGCCGGAGCCTGACGCGATGGCCGGGCGAGCGGGCGCCAGGGACTGGCCCGTGAGGAGTGAAGAGACATGGCCGTCACGCCGCCGGTCGCTCAACCTCCGGCTATCGCGATCAGGATCATGATCCGGTCGCCGGCGGCTACGGGGGTTTCGGGGCCCTGAAGATGTTTGATCGACTCGTGGTTAAGGAAGACCGACAAGCCCTGAGCCACCTGGCCATCGGCGTCGTAAAGGCGACCCTCGATCTCCGGCCACTGTTGGGCAAGGCTGGTGAGCGCCTCGCGAACCGTTTCCCCCTCGACCTGAACCTCGGCCCTTCCTCGCATGCTCTTCCGCCACACTGGGGGGATACGCACAGCTACCGGCATAGTGCTTAACCCTCGTCGCCCGAAACATGCGGGAGCCTGTGCAGGCTCCCGCAGTTCCCACTTCTGTTGCGGTGCCCGCGGGTGCCGCTGTCT
>CBFDAZ010000119.1:0-10592 GCA_965602825.1 uncultured bacterium | reverse complement strand
ATCCTGCAGCGAGGACGACGAGACACGACTGGATCATGGTTTGTTCCTCCAGAATGGAGTGCCGAGTGCCAGTCCTGCCCTCCAGCCGTCGCGCAGAGGCTGGTGAAGCCCCTTCACTGTCTCAGCATAGGCCGGCAGCTTCGCGACGTCGATCGTGAATGGACCGGGCTAGCCCTGTAAGGCCCCGGAACCCTCGGGCGGACTCGGCTTCTGCGAGCCACACCCGTAGAAGCTACGGCCAACAGGCCGATCTGCGCGAATGGGCCCGTGCCTTCCGGGCACTGCCCATCGTCGGGCCGCGCAACTCCCCCGGGGCCTGTGAGCCCGCGGATGCAGGACGAGCGTCAGCCGGGAAGCACCTGGTACGCACAGGACACTCCCCCGTCGAGCCTGTCCTTGAACCTACGCTCCGCGACGGGAATCGACCGGCCGTCCGGTAGACGCGTGACCGCCTTCGGAGGCCTGACGCCCAGAGCGTCGGTGTCCACGGTGATGATGGTCTCCACCGGCTCGTCGCCGGGATTGCGCGCAGTGAAGTACAGCCTGCCTTCCCGAGGCCCGAAGCGCTCGAGCAGTATGGGTCCTGGCTCGGCCGAGGCATGGGTGACCGGCTCCCAACCCGCCTCACACAGGGCGATGATGATGGGCATGTACTCCCTGTACAGCGGCCTCCACCTCTCGTACCGCGCTGCATCTCCCGAGCCACCGACGATGTTGGGAGCGATTCCGTAGAGCACCGCTACCTGCATCCACTGCTCGCGCGCCTCGGGTGGGCCGTCGTCCCCCTGTTGCATGAGCCATGTGTACGGCTTGTGGTAGGCCAGCGCGCGCTCTGCGCGCATCTTGTCGAGGTTGTCGGCACCCCACACTTCGTGCCCCATCACATCGAGCAGGTGGTTGAAGAACACCCAGTGGTACGGGAAGATGTTCGCCATCAGCAGCTTCCCTCGCCCGTGCAGGTCGCGCGAAAGGTGCTCGGTGAACTCGTAGTGATTCCACACGCCGAGTTGTGCGGGCGTTGCGTCCAGTGGTGAGAATGTCAGCGGGTGCCGCGTGCGCTTCAGGTGCTCCGGCCGGTAGTTGGGCGCTGCGACCCAGGCATTGACAATGGAATCAAGGTAGATTCCGTCCACTCCAAGGGCGAGCTTCGGCTCGATCTCCCATTCGTAGGTCGCCTGGAAGCGGCTGAGCTTGCCTTCGTCCGCGGCGTGTGGAGACGGGTTCAGGTGCCAGTTGTACCCTCCCCATTTGGCCACGTACCCGTGAAGATGCGGCTTGCCGGCCTTGTCCCACACGCCGGAGTTCAGGATCGTGTGAGCCACGCGCGTCGGGTCCAGGCCTGCCTTGGCGAGAGGCTCTTTTTCGGCTGCCGTGCCGTTGAGAATGTCGATCATCTCGTCGCGCGTCGGGACGGGATCGTCCTCGCTCGGATGCAGGCCAAGGGCCCATCCCCACCAGCCCCACGGCTCGGTGTAGGCGAAGTTGACATGGCCCAGCTTGCGATCCGCGACGACGGACTCCTTGGTGGTCATCTCGTTGTAGGCCAGGCCGAAGTCCTCAGGCCTGTCGAGCGTGTCCACGTTGCAGTAGTACCAGTTTCCGAACTTCGGCACACGCACGCGGAAGTACTCGGGAAACAGCCGGTAGTACTTGTCGGCTGCAGCGCGGAACCCCCATCGCGGATCGTGACGATAGAGCACGGCGAAGAAGTCCGCCGAGCGGGGGAACAACTCTGGCAGCGACGACAGCGCGAAATCCCACTCGACCACCAGACCTTCGTCGGCACCATAGCTCAGCCGGAATGGACGTGGCGGGTGCATTGGCACCGCGAGCGAGAGCCCCGCGCCTTCATCTGAGGGCACCACGGAGGAGAACGGGTAGATGGAATACGGACCGAACTGGCCGAATGAGGCGGTTTTGCTGTATCTTCCGCCCGGCTCAATGGTCTTCCAGGTGTCTATGTCTGAGCCCCACGTGCCCCCCTCGATCGCTGTCGGGATTCGGTATGACAATCGAATGCAGCGCTCGCGTTCGGCGGTGCTGACGATCTTCCCGTCGAGCTTGAGCATCTCCCCGGCCGCTTCCCACGTCGCCTCAACCCGTAACTCGCGCTCGGCGTCGCCTCCGCTCAGGCGGACGCCGTCGGCCAGCGCTTCGGCACGGGTCGGGAGATGTGCGCCGCGTTCGGCCACACGCTGCAGGGCGAAGTCATCGGCCCAGAGCGTCCCGTAGCCACGGTAGATGTCGGTGCGGAAGTAGACCCGCCGCGTATCGCCCTCCGTTGTGAGGAGCATGCGAACCGGCCGCCAGTCGCTGGTTCCCATCACGCTCCCCGACATCATGTGCTGGAAGACCTCAGTGGTGCGCTCGCCGGCCTCATCCTGCTGCTGCAGATAACCCGTGCTGGCGGCCGTGGAGCCTCCTCGCCGTTCGCACTTCAGCCAGAAGCTCGCCAGGTAGGTGGCGCCGCCCTCCACCGGTGCCACGATGCCGAAGCTCCCGGACATCCCGTCCTCCTCGCCGGGGATGTCAGCCTTCATCGACCACTGCCCGGTCCGGGCCACGGTGTTGTCGCGCTCCCAGACGCCGCCGGAGGAGAACCCGTCGGGGACACCGTCGCCGTCCTCGTCCCGCTCCAGGCTGGCGTTGTCGATCAGTTCTTCAGTATCGTCGCCCACGTCTGTCACGAAGAACCCGCCGATCAACTCGCCGGCAGGCAAGTCGCGTCCGTCAAGCTGTACCGATACCAGGTCGCCTGCCTCCGCGAACTGAAGGGCGAGCCCGTCAGAACTCGCGACGGTTGTCTCTCCCGAAGCGGCCGAACCGAGCAGTACTGAACAGGTCACGGCAAGCAATGCCGTGCGTTCCATCGCGTTCACCTCGCCTCCGAAACGCGTCTGCTACGGCACTCGCTGCACGGTCAGGTTGTCCCACCAGCACACGTCCCCATGCCCGCGGTGGCCGGAGTAGACACCCAACGTGATGTGCGCCCAGCCGAAGCTGCACTCGTGCGGCCCTTCACCCACGAGCTTGTCGTCCAGCTCCAGTCGGTAGGTGTCCCTTTCGAGACGCAGTCGCATGTGGTGCGGCTCGTCGACGCCGAACTTGGTCCAGTCTGTCAGCACGTGCTGCCAATTGGTGGGCGGGGCGTTGTGGTTCTCCACTCGGATGCCAGCCGACTCCGGCGAAGTACCGTCAATCCGGAGCAGCAGATACTCTCCGGCACCCGTTGGGGTCCCCGCGATCTTCATTGACAGCCTGAGGTATCGGTCATGGTCACCGTGGGTGTACTTGAAGTCCGTGTCAATGACCAGCGGCTGCGGGACGAAGGGCCAGGACTCGACGGTGCTGATCTCAGACTGCCTCGAGTCTCGCGGCAGCTCCATCTCGAGACGGCCGTTCGCCACGCGGATCCCGTTCACATCGGCAGGCTGCCATCTGTCCGGCGACAGCTCATCGAACGTCTCGTCCCACGGAAAGGTGCTGTCGGAGGCCGGCATTGTGGCCGCCCGCGAGGCAACGACCTCCGGGTTCCGGGCCGCGCGGATGGTAGTGGCAGCCAGGTCCAGAAGCTCTCGGGCTCGCGCCTCCGTCGGTGAGTCTCCGCCGATCGCCTCAGATGCCGCGACCAGGTTCCCCGGGTCGTCGGCGGATGTGAGATCCGCGGCGGCGGGTAAGGCGGGGTGAGCCTCAACCTCGTGCCGCAGTGCGTGTTCCTTCAGGCACAGCCGCACGTCGTCAAGGCGGTCGTCGGCCAACATGCACAGCCATTCGGACTGCGCCTTTCGATCGCCGACCACCAGCAGCGTTGTGCTGTTCCCCGCGAGCCCAACGGCAGCCCTGAGCATTCCGCCGGTGCGTGAATACTCGACCGGAGCCTCGTCCACGACATCCGCGACGAAGGCGTTCGCAGGAAGGCCGAGGGTGTCGGCCTCGATCTCAAGGCGCACGACATCGGCATCGTACGGATTGTGGACCGCGAATGCGACCGGGCCGGGCGCGTTGCCGTACCGTTCGACCACGATGCCGGAGGCCGTGGGCACAGCGTGCGTGATCGGCTCCCATCCCAGTCTATGCAACTGTCGGAGCAACGGGATGACGAGGCGATACGACTCGCGCATGCCTTGCGGCGGATCGGTGGTACGCCTGGCATACCCGCCGGGGAACACATCCAGCAGCATGAGGTTGCGCAAGAAGCGCGCGTCTCTGTCGTCGTATGCCGGGAGTTGGGTCACAACCTTCCGGTAACCCATCGTCCGGTACTGCTGCATCAGCGGGCCTGTCGGTTCGACCCAATGCTCCTTGCCCATCACCGTCAGCCGATGCCAGGGAAGGGGAACGACCTGGCTGTAGAGGTTGGGGAGCAGCTCCTTCTTCCCCTCGGGCAGCATCTGCCACAGCGCTTCGACCCACTCCCAGGCCGCCAGACCCGCAATCGTGCACGGCTGGAGGGTCTCTCCGTCGAACAGCGAGGGGTAGGTGAGGTATTCGAGCTTCTCCGTCGCGTAGTCGATTCGCGACAGGTGGTTGGCCATGGAGTCCAGGTAGATGCCGTTGAGGTGAGGCCGGTCAAGAAGATGAGTGCGTACGTAATCGAGCCGATCCTGCCCTGCACCGTCCGGAATGCCCGGCGTGAGGTCAAGAGGCATTTGGGCGCCCCAGTGCGTTCCCCTGATCCAACCCCACTGGCCGATGGTGCCGATGATGTTGTTGCCCTGGGCGTCTCTTGGCCCGTACTTCACGAGAGCCTGGCAGATGCGCTGCACGGCCTCCTGCGTGTCCCATCCGATGCTGAGCAGGCGATCCGTCGTCTCCGGGTTCGCCCACTCGTGGAGGCGGTTCAGCGCGAACTCGCGCGTCGGTTGCTCATCCTCGGGCTGATCGCCGAGGCACATCTGGTACATGAACGGCTCGATGTATGGATATGAGCGAATGCCGAGGGCCTGATCGTGGAGGTAGCCCTCCTCGGACTCCGGCTGCTCGTGGAACATGAGACCATAATCGCAGATGGGAGGCGGCTGTCGCAGGATGTCTCCCCAGGCGAACCAGCCTCCGGCCTCGGGCGTGTGCCGCTCGAACAACTCGGGCCGGTTGGCGTAGTAGCGTGCCAACACGGAGCGCAGACCCCAGCCATCCGCTTCCCCGTCGATGTAGAGCTCGAACGGCACGCTCTCGGAGAACCGCGGGCACTGCCGCGTCATCGCGAAGTCGATGACGACACTGAGCAGCCCTTCGTCAACGTCCACGCTGAAGTCGTAGAGCCCGATGTAGTCCACGGGAATCGCCAGACCGAGAGTGTGTCGGTCATCCGCAATGGCCGCAACGGGCCGCAGCGCCATGTGTCCGGAGCCAAGCGGCGTCGGTTTCCCAAGATGAACCTCCATGCCACCCAACAGGCGTTCCGTCTTGTGCAGCCGAGTCCCCCACTGCCACCCCTCGCACGAGACAGGCAGCGCAAATCGGAGACTCACGAAGTGCTCGGCCTCATCGACGTTCCGCACCTCGCCGCGCACTGCCAACCACTCGTTCTGTGCGATACATGTGGCAGACACCCCCAGCGTCTCCGCCGCGTTCGTGCCCTCGATCCGGACGCCGTCGGCGGCGGCCGTCAGCTCGCCGGAGATGGCTTCGTACGTCTCCTGAGCAGCGAAGTCGCGCAGCGCAATCCCACTCGCGGCGACGCGTGCTCCGCTAACATCGTCCGTGCCGACCCCGACGCGAACGATCCGGCCGGCCTCGTTCCAGGTCAGGCTGAGGGCCCCCGCCTGGGTCGTCTCCTCTCCCGCTACCTGCTGTTGAGCCAGTAACGCGAAGGCAAGCAATAGCCCCCATGGTGGAAGCATGGTCGCAGCCCCTCTCATGTTCTCCTGTCGCTCGCACAGACCCCATCCCGCCCAGGACTCCGGGGTTCCTGACCCAATACCTGCACACCCCATCCACACACATCGCGACATCCCATCGTGCTTCCGGGCCCTGACCTCAACCACGGCCTCACCCACCCGGCAAGCTGATAGGGGCCCAGCTCGACGGACAGACCCTCCTCCGCTGCCGTGAGTGGAGGCGATCCGGAGAGTGACTTCATCGGTCCGGCAGCTTGCAGGAGCACGCGCTGGCTCTCCGATGACTGATTGACAAGATAGATGTACTGCTTCCCATCCGCCTCGATGGTCCGGCCCACAATGTCGGCGGGGAGATTGGGGATCTCATGCCACTCGCCGACCGGGAGCTGCCGGTAGACACGGGCGAAGCGCTCGATGCGAGTCTCGTGGCCGACCGTGCCGTTCGTGAACCCGCCGATGGCGATGAACGTGGGGTCGAATACGGCCATGGCCTTCGCGTAGTACTCCATGAAGTGATCGTGTGTCGCCACGACCGCCGAGGCACGCCACGGGATCGGCTCGTACCACTCGCACTCCAGCGGCCGGGTCCTGCCGATGTCGCTCTCGAAGTACCGGTTGTACAGGAAGACCCCGAAGTCCGTCGTCGTGCGGAACTGCTTCTGCTGCCCGGCGTCGAGGTCCATGCTCCGGATCGCGTCGATGCTCTCGAGCGTCGGAGCCGGCGTGCCCCACCGGCCCTTGGTGACCCCGAAGGTGAGCCGCTTCATCCTGGCCGTTGGGCCAAGACGCTGCTGGATGACCACACCTGGATGCTTGGCGAGAAGATCAGGATCAATGCCTGCTTCCCGAGACATCTCGACCAGTCGCTGCCCCCCGAGCCACGCCAAGCGCTGAGGATCGATGATGGACATGGGCGGCTCGAGAATGGTGACCACGAGCTGCAGATCCCCTCGCCGGGCTCGCAACGTCTCCGCCACGCGCCCGAAGTAGTCAGCCGTCCGCGCGCAGCGCCATCGTACCCACTCGTCCCTCGCGTTGGCCATGAGCCACTCGTGGCGCTTCCCGAACCGCTCGGGATCGTCCATCGCGACGGGTAGGTCGATCCCGGTGTCATTGGTGAACTCGGCAGCGGTCCAATCATCGTAGCTGACGTCCAGACTGCCTGGCTGCAATAGCTGCGCGATAGTCAGATGGAACCCCAGCCCGCCAAATGCCGGCGAGTCGGAGTATCGGTCCGCGAGCTCCGCCACGAGCGCAATAACGGGCTCCTGCACGCGAGGATGCAGGGCATTGAACATCGCGGAGCGGTGATGCCACGTCTTGGCCGAGGCCTCGTTGTCCTTGGAGACCGTGTTGAAGGTGGGCACCCCGGCCCGTATCTGCGTGCTGTCCGCGTTCATGGCCGCCATCAGCGACGGAAGCTGGTGGACGTTCAACAGACCGTAGAACTTGAACCCTCGCTCCTCGAACCGCCTGAGCAGGATGTCGATCCATCCTGCCGTGGGTAGGTGGAACCCGCCCGCGCCGCCCCGCGATTCGACGAGCGAATTGTAGATCGGTCCCTCATACCAGACGACGGGATGCATCAGGAGATTCTGCCCGGTGTAGTCGAAGTAGTCGCACATCTCTCGGACGACCTTGTCGAAGTCCATCAGCTCCGGCGCGTTGCCGCCAAAGCACCTGGAAAGTGGCTGCGCGTCCTCCCAGTAATGGCCGATAAGCCGCCGACTCGGACCCCGGCTGGCGGGGCGCGCCGGGAGCCGTCCTTCGATCTCCAAGACGTCAATCGCCGACGCGGCGGCCGGTCGATCCTCAAGCCAACTTGTGAACACCAGCGCCTGCTCCCGGCTTCGCGCCCACATGACGAACTCGAACACCTGGAAGCGGCCTGAGATGGGCAGCTTGTCGCCGGTGAAGTAACCGGTGTGGGCGTTGAACCGGTCCGCCGACACGGGTGACCACGAGGCGATCTCGCACGTGCGCGCCCGATCGTCGGGGTAGGTGACCCGCACGAGGTGGAGGCCCGTCCGGCGAAGCGGGAGCCGCACCACGAAACGGGAGAAGCGCTGCTCGCCCGCCTCGCGATAGGAACCGATCTTCGACGGCACAACCCGGCTTGTGCCGTCATCGCAGAGCGCGTTAGCCCCCAGCTTCTGAGTCAGGTCAACCGACAGCGCGGGCCTCAGCGTCGGCTGCCCGACCGGTGCTCGCGCCACGGGTTCCAGGACGCCGACCGGCATCTCGAACAGCCGCCGCCCGGCCGATGACACGATAGCCGTGTGGGCCCCTATCTCTTCCGCGCGGAACGGAATCCCGACCGTAGTCAGGTCGCTCGGGGCGATATCGATCTGGAGCCGCGCTTCATCGACGACCACCCCACCGGGATCGGTCACAGCCACCGAGAGGGCTCCGGCGTACGGCTCCGCGCCGCCGTTGAAGACAGCTATGCGCAACGCCGATTCCTCGCCGGCCATGGCGACGCACTGAACGGCATGGAAGTAGAGGTCGCTCTCCCTGGGAAGAAGCGCCAGCACGGTGGCGCGGTCTTGATTCGCCGCTTGGCGGAGCTCAGATTCCGACAGCGCCCGGTTCCAGATCCGGACCTCATCAATGACCCCCGGGAACGGATTCGCCACCGTGTACTCGGCCGCCTCATCCAGCGTGTAGACGCGCTTCCTCCCGTAGTCTATCGACTGGGCGCCGATCGCGAACCCCCTGCCGGCGTTGATGTTGCCCTGGGCCGGCTCGGCTCCGTCAAGCTGCCCGTCAACGTAAATCCGCCGCTCGTGGCCGTCGTACACGCCCGCCACGTAGTGCCATTCCCCCGGCTCAAGCGATGTGCTACCCGCCAGCCAGTTCTGAGCCCACTCGCCGTCGAGGCTTAGCTGCAATCGCACGCGGCGCTTTCCGCCCTGGTTGACGCAAAGACGGTACGCGTACTCGTGGTTCACGATCAACGCCCGGCCATCGGGCTCTCCCAGCTTCACCCACGCGGCGGTGGTTACCTGATCGTCACACTCCAACTGCGCGGTCTTCTCGACCAGAACGGCGGTGGCGCCTCCGGCGAATTCGAGCGCCTGTCCGTGTCTGCCGCCGACCCAAACGGGCGCGAGGATGCTCGCCGCACCGGTCCTGCCGAAGAGATCCGCACCACTGCGGACGGAGTTGGCGGCGCGGGTCCCCTCCCCCTCATCGAAGGCCCAGTAGCCCACCAGACCGTCGGCCGTGGAGGCGCCGGGCGGTTGCTGAGCGGGGATCGGACCCGACAGGGCGCCGCCAAGTACAGAGCCGGCGGCCAGCAGCCTCGTCGCGAATCCGCCGAGGGTCTTCATGTCGATGTCCCCAATCTGCCATCCATGTCCGGCTCCGCACCGCTGGTAGCGTCAGTCGCGCGGCGCGTACTCAACAGCTCCAACGTCGCGTCCATCGCCATGCGGGAGTCTGCCGGTGAAATCCCTCAACGCCGGGCCGTCGAACTCCCAGCCATAGAGTTCCTCGATGGTTGTCTCCGCATCGGCCAATGTGCCGCGAGAGACCCTCAGGAAGTCGAGCTGCCCGGCGAAAAAGCGCTCCACCTGCCCCGCCGCGCCACCTTCAGTCTTGCCCACCACGAAATCGGCCGTGTTCGACAGCGACGCGGTCGTGGCCATCGTGCCGGACCACTCTCCGTTCGACAGGCGCCCGTCCACGTACAGATTGATGCCCTGTGGCTCTCCCCGGTGCACCTCGGCGACCAAGTGGTGCCACTTGCCATCGGCAACGCGTCCGGCGCTTGCGCGCGAGCAATCCTGTCCGCCGAAGTGCAGACCCATCGTCACGCCGCCGTCGCTGCCGATCGCCAGGACATAGCCTGTGTCTCGACACTTACTGACGATCCCTCCGCCGGCAGATCCCGGACCAGCCTTGAGGACGACCTCAATGACGAAGTTGTTGGTGTCCATGTCAACCGTAGCGCGCCTGTCGCCCGGATAGGTGCCCCCGCCGGCCGGCGACGGATAGTCGCGCTTCAGGTCCGCATCGACGATCGCGCAGTACTCATCGCGTCCGTTCAGCGCGAGGGCGCCATCAGTCCAGTTCTCGAGCGTGCCGAGACCGAAGTTGGATGCGTCGATCCCGTGTCCCGTGAGGTCGTTGCGAGGGATATCCGCAAACATGTCCCGGCGGTACCACTCGGCGTCCCAGTTGATGTTCTCGCCCAGGATGATGGCTGGGTCTTGCCGGTGTCGGAGGAAACTCCACTCCCCCACGACTGCGTAGAGCCCCCACGGCACGAAGACCTTCGCTCCGGTGTCGATGGCAACGGATGTCGGTCGGAGAGTGAAGTCGTGCGCCTCGGCGTCGGCCACCTGTTCCGCCGTGGCGAGCGTTCCCGTCTCGGCCGCCATGGCTTGGCGCTCGGCGAGGCCGCCCTGCCAGTCAGTGAGGGTCTCGTAGACGGCCGCCCCAAGCTGTCCGAAGTTGGGCGGCTCCCCCAGGAAGACGTTCCTGGCATAGGCAAGGCTCCCATGCTCGATGACTTGCGGGCGCGGCTCCTGCTGGATGAACTTGTGCCCGATGTCGAGCATCAGGTTGCCCAGGTAGAGACAGCGGTTGTGCTGTGTCATGCCCTTGTGCAGCCCGACTCCGCAGCGGAACACCGTATTGTTGAAGACCGTGTTCAGGAAGCCCATCGCCTCGTTGAACGCGCAGGAGTTGTAGAGGCGATCGTTCACGTCGTTGTTATTGCCCCAGATGATGTTGTTGAACACATAA
>CBFDAZ010000118.1:0-10616 GCA_965602825.1 uncultured bacterium | reverse complement strand
CCGATTGTTGACAAGCGGCCCGTCTACCGCGTATAGTTAGCGTTCACGACGCGCCGACTCACGCGGCTAGGAGTCGGCGCGCGTGGTGCTAGTTGCGTCGGCGCACGCCTGTACGCCGGCGCCATGGGGCGTACGATGTTCGAGAATCTGACTGACAACCTGAAGACGGCGTTTCGCCGTCTGGGGAGCAAGGGCAAGGTCACCGAGGGGGACCTGCGTCGTGGCCTCAAGGAGATCCGCACGGCGCTGCTGGATGCTGACGTCAGCTACAGTGTCGTCAAGCAGTTCACCAAGCGCGTCCAGGAGAAGGCTCTCGGCGCCCAGGTGCTCAAGGGGCTCAATCCCGCCCAACAGCTTCTGAAGATCACGCACGAGGAACTGGTGCATCTTCTTGGCGACTCCAACGTGCCGATCAAGCTCGCGAAGCAGCGGCCAACAGTGGTCATGTTGTGCGGTCTGCAGGGCTCGGGCAAGACGACCACGGCCGGCAAGCTGGGCCGGCGCGCGGCGCAGGACGGCCTCAAGCCGCTGCTCGTCGCGACCGATGTCTACCGTCCCGCGGCCATCCACCAGTTGCAGGTCGTGGGAGAACAGGCCCAGATTGACGTGTTCACAATGGGTGAGAATGACCCCGTGGACATCGCCCGGGCCGCGGTGAAGCACGGCAAATCCGCGGCCTTCGACATCGTCATCATCGACACCGCGGGGCGCCTGCATATTGACGAGCAGATGATGGAGGAGGCCCGCAACATCGAGGGCTCGTTCGAGGAGGTCGAGACGCTGCTCGTCGTGGATGCGATGACCGGTCAGGATGCCGTCAATGTGGCCGACTCGTTCGCGGGCCAGCTCGAACTCGATGGCATCATCCTGACGAAGCTGGACAGCGACGCCCACGGCGGCGCGGCCCTCAGTGTCCGCGAGGTCACCGGCAAGCCGATCAAGTTCGTTGGCACAAGCGAGCACCTCGATGGACTGGATGTGTTCCACCCCGACCGCATGGCCCAGCGGATCTTGGGCCAGGGGGATGTGCTGACCCTGATCGAGCGCGCGCAGCAGGCGGTGGACCAGGAGCAGGCCGTCGAGATGCAGCGCAAGCTGCTCGACGACGAGTTCGACCTGGAGGACTTCCGTCAGCATCTGCGCAACGTCCGGAAGATAGGGCCGCTGGACCAGATCATGAAGATGATCCCCGGCATCGAGAGCCAGCCGGGGATGATCCCATCAGCCGGTGAAGGTGAGGCGGAGCTTGACCTGGTCGATGCGGTCATCTGCTCCATGACGAGCCAGGAACGTCGGGACCCCGAGCTCCTTAACGGAAGTCGTCGTCGTCGGATCGCAGGCGGGAGCGGGAGGTCGGTTCAGGAGGTCAACTTCGTCATCAAGCAGTGGAAAGAGCTCCGAACGATGATGAGGGAGATGGCCGGAGGCAAGCCACTACAGCTCGGCAATCTGCAAATCGCAGGACAGCGAGGCAAAGCGCGCCGCTAGCGCGGGCCAGCGAGGACTGAAGGGAGAAGAGAAGGTTGCCTGTACGGATTAGACTGAAACGCGTGGGGTCGAGAAAGAACCCCCATTACCGGGTTGTTGTCATGCACAGCAGCAAGCCGCGCGACGGCGCGGCCATCGAGACTCTGGGCCACTACGATCCCAGGAAGGTCGAGCCGATGCCGGTCTTCACGGACCCGGATCGGGTCCTGCACTGGCTCATGACGGGGGCTCAGCCGACCGATACGGTCCGCTCCCTGCTGCGGAAGGCAGGCATCTGGGCGAAGTTTGCCGAGACGCGGAGCAAGAAGGAGCCGTCCGCGCCGCAAGAGGAGCTGTCTGAGAGTCCGCCTGCGGAGAGCGAAGCCTAGACGCTGCTCGAGGACGTTGGCAGAGGCGCGCACATAGCTGCGGTGAGCTGGCAGCGGAGAGGAGCGAGCCACGATGCAAGAGCTTATCGAGTACCTTGTGCGGGAGCTCGTCGATGATCCGGACAGCGCGCGCGTCGAGGCGGAGGCGGTGCAGGGGTATACCGTGTACAAGGTGTATGTGGCGCAGGACGACCTCGGGAAGGTGATCGGCAGGCGCGGCCGCATTGCGAACGCACTGCGGATATTGGCCAAGACCGCGGGTCTCAAGCAGAAGCAGCGGGCAACCGTCGAGATCATGTCGTAGCGGGCGGCTGCCCTTCCTGCATCCTCCGTCTACAGCCCACGCAGCAGTTTTCGGGCGCGGAACAGCTTACGATTGAGAGTACCTCCTCGTCGGGCGTCCGGCGAGAGCCAGGCGCCGCAGGGCGATCGGTGATCGGCCCGGGCGGCACCGGAGAGGCGGCCCAAACATGGCTTCTGTAACCATCAAGCGGAACATCCTGCTGCGAGCTATCGTGACTGACACGCTCAAGGAGGAGGTCGCTACAGAGCTCCAGGAAGCGGCGGACCAGATTGAGCAGAGAGTCAGAGAGCTCGACGCTGCTGGGAAGCGGTACATTGCCGACCTCCAGCGCACCGACCTTCAGCGCGCCATGGCCCTCCGCCAGCAGGTCGAGGCGGAGAAGAAAAAGCAGGAGGACGTGCGCGCGAGTCTCGTGGAGCGCAAGAAGCAAGTCGGGGAGTGGAAGGACGGCGACGAGGTTGTCCGCGGGACAATCGAGGGAGTTGTCGAGGTCAACGAGGGCGATAACCTGGCTGTGCTCCTGGGCGGCACGGAAGTGGTTGTAAAGGATGATGTCGTCGTTGAGATCCGGCAAGTGCCCCCGGAGGAGCTGCGGAGCACGATACAGAGCGCCGTTGCCCTGGCAGAGGAGACCGGTGAACGGGACCAAGGCGGGGTCATCGGGGCGATCGACACGCCGTAGCCGGCAGCGGGGCGCGCAGCCGAGGGCGGTGCCGACGGTACCCGATGGCTGGGTCATCGTGGGCAGGATTACCGGCGCTCACGGTGTGCGGGGCGAGGTCAGGGTCGCGCCTGAGACGGACTTCCCGGAGCGTCTGATCGAGCTTGGCGAGGCGACGCTTCTGTTGCCCGATGGGAAGCTCAAGCGGGTCCGTGTCTCGGGAGGCAGGCCGCACACCGCAAAGGCCGCAGTCCTCCTCGCACTGGGAGGCTTCTCGACGCGCACTGAGGCCGATACTCTCAAGGGCGCGCTGGTGCTGGCCAGATATGAGGACTCGCCGGTCTTGCCGGAGGGGCAGTACTATGAGTGGCAGATCCTGGGTCTGCGTGTGGTGACCGCCGACGGGCGCGACCTTGGCATCGTGCAAGAAGTGATCCATACCGGGGCCAACGACGTCTACGCAACCGAGGTGTGTCTGCTGCCGGCGATTGGCCAGGTCATCAAGGACGTCGACCTGCCCGCGGGCAGGATGGTGGTCGAACTGCCTCCGGGGCTGTTGGATTAGGAGATGCGGATCGACATCGTCACGATCTTCCCGGAACCGTTGGCCACGATGCTCGACTACAGCATCGTTGGGCGGGCACGGGAGAGAGGCTTGTTGCAGGTCGAGGTCCACAACCTGCGTGACTGGACGACAGATAAGCACCGCAGCGTGGACGATTACTCGTACGGCGGCGGCCCCGGAATGGTGATGAAGGCCGAGCCGTTCGTGCGTGCGACTGAGGAGTTGCAGGAACGTAGTGGGGCGCACCGCGTCATCTTCCCGACCCCTCAGGGGAGGGTCCTGACGCACGAGATCGTCGAGGATTTCGCTGGTGAGGACGCTCTCGTGATCCTCTGCGGTCATTACGAAGGTGTAGACGAGCGCGCCCGACAGGCAGTCGTGACGGACGAGGTGTCCCTCGGCGATTACGTGCTGACGGGCGGAGAGTTGCCGGCACTCGTGATAGTGGATGCGGTGGCTCGACTGCAGCCCGACGTTCTGGGCTCGGTGGCCTCCATAGACCGGGAGTCCTTCGCCGAGGACCTCCTGGAGCACCCGCAGTACACGCGCCCTCGCTGCTTCCGGGGAGCCGAGGTGCCCGAGGTACTGCTGAACGGGAATCACGAAGAGATCCGGAAATGGCGCCGTCGGGAATCGCTCCGCCGGACGTGGGAGCGGCGGCCTGAGCTCCTCGCTACGGCGGATCTCGACGAGGATGACAGAGCTTTCTTGAGAGAACTGGAGCAACGCCGTGCAGAAGCAGCTGACCAAGACGAGTAGTGCACTGGAAGGGGACGAGCCATGAACCAGTTGATACGTGAGATCCAGGACGAGCACCTCAGGGATGACATACCCGACTTCAAGCCAGGCGATACACTCAGGGTCCATGTGCGCCTCGTTGATGAGGTGAAGGAGAGGAAGTCGACCAAGGGTGAGAAGGGACTCAAGGAGACTCGGGTCCAGGCGTTCGAAGGCGACTGCATTGCGCGCAGGGGCACCGGCATCAGCGAGATGTTCACCGTCCGTCGTGCCGGCCAGTTCGGCGTCGAGCGTACTTTCATGCTGCACTCACCGCACATCGACCGCATCGAGGTGATAACGCGGCGCGGGGGCGTAGGGAGAGCAAAGCTGTACTACCTGCGCGGCCGCATAGGCAAGGGTGCCCGGCTGCGGGGAGTGCGGCGACAGCGCGGGTAAGGAGCGTCACTCGTGGTTGCCTTCGATCGTCCCTGGCAGATCGTCGGTCTGATCGCCCTCGTCGTCGTCTTACGCGTCATCATACCCCGCGTGCCGCCCTTGAGCCGCGTGCGGAATTCACTGATCGAGTTCGATGACAGCCTGCTGATCGCCCTCCTGGTTGTCTTCTGTGTTGTGAGGCCTTTTGTCTTGCAGGCCTTCTTCATTCCCAGCGGCTCCATGCTGCCGACCTTGCACGAGCGCGATCGCATCTTGGTACTCAAGTTCTGGTACCGAGTCGCCCCCCCAAAGCCGGGGGACATTGTTGTCTTCCGTGCCCCCAAGTCAGCCTACTACGCCAATCCGCTGCAGAACCCCGATCTGAACGAGCAGAAGGACTTCATCAAGCGCCTCGTGGGTGCGCCGGGCAATCGGCTGCATGTCAAGGACTTCGCCCTGTTCCGTGACGGGCAGCGTCTGGCGGAGCCGTACATTCAGTCGGACCCCCGCTACACGTGGCCGCTTGATCCCGATCATGACCTTCTGGTTCCGCCGGATCAGCACGTCATGATGGGCGATAACCGCAATCGCAGCAACGACAGCACGAAGTGGAGACTACCGACCAAAGGCGGCTCAGAGGTGTCGGCCCCGTTCGTCCCCAGGGAGGCCATCCTGGGCAAGGCCTGGCTGATCTTCTGGCCGCTCAATCGCATCCGCGTCTTGCACTAAGTGAGAGTCCACCATTCTCGAGAGGCGTTTGAGGGTCAATGCGCTGCCTGAGCATCGACCGATCACCGTACAGGCGCCGGGTGGGGGGTAGGAGCGGTTTCAACCGCGATGCCGTTGCCGTGCGGCCGTTGGCGTGGTGCTGTCGAGCAGGTGTCCGCGGACCTGCCGAAACGGAACGTCTACAGCACACGACGGTCGCGGTTGAAACCGCTCCTACCCCTCAGCACCGCCAGACAACAGCCCACCAAGCCCGGCCTGCAACCGCTATCTCCCCCTCTTCCTCAACACAACCTTGCTCGCGCTTCTGAGAGATGCGCGCAAGATCCGGGATCGGGGATTCCTATCTGGCAACTTGCTGGGGAAGGTCGTCGCCGTTGGAGGGGCTGAATGGGGACACGGCTCCGTGGGAGCCGAGGGGTCCCCATCCAGCCCGAAGCCCTGGAGCACGAATCGCGGATCTATCGGCGCCGTCTCGGGGCAGAGACCAGGCCAACTCCTACCATGCGCGACTACGAGCGCCAACTCATCGCCAAGGGATACGATGCCATTGCCGGTGTTGATGAGGCTGGCCGGGGCGCTCTCGCCGGCCCGGTCGTGGCCGCGGCGGTGACGATCCCCTTGGGCGTCCACATCGAGGGAGTCCAGGACTCCAAGGTGCTCACGCCCACCATTCGGTCGGCGCTGTACGAGGAGATCCTGACCGGAGCGGAGGGGATTGGTGTCGGGGTGGTAGGGCCTGCCGAGATCGATACGCTGAACATCCTCCGGGCCACGCACCGGGCCATGGCTCTCGCGCTGGCTGAGCTCGATCCGCTCCCCGATTTCGCCTTGATCGATGGCCGCTCTGCCACCGGTCTCAACGTTCCTCACCAGTGCATCGTCAAGGGGGACCAGAAGAGCTTCCCCATCGCCGCCGCGTCAATCGTGGCCAAGGTCACCCGAGACGCCCTCATGGTGGAGCTGGACGAGCAGTACCCGGGGTACGGCTTCGCCGACCACAAGGGCTACGGGACCCGATCTCATCGCGAAGCCCTTGTGCGGCTCGGCCCCTGCCCCGCCCACCGTCGCTCCTTTGAGCCCGTCGCCGAGGCACTGCGTCCCGTGCTGCCAGGGCTAGGGGACGGCCCTGAGTGACGAGGGCTGGCTGGCGGCTCAGCCACGGGCCGATCGTTCCCCTTCGTCACTGCAGCTACTCCCTCCCGAAGTACGTCTCGTGAAGCACCTCAGCGGGTGCCCCAGCGGCTGCGGGCTCGGCCACGGTCTGGAAGCCGACGGTCTCCTCGCATTCGACTCGCAGGTCGCTCTGCTTGCCTCTGCGTGCCCTCTCGACCTGTTGGCCTTCCCGGGCCTGCTGGAGGAACTCCGCAGCGGCCTCCTGCCCGGGGGCTTCCTCTACTGCCTCGCCCTGCAGGGCACTTGCGGCCGCGTCACGAGCGTGGGCAGTCAGGAGTTTGCGTTGAAGCTTCTGGAACAGGGACTGGCTCCCGTACACATCGGCACTCACGACCTCACCGTCAACGGCGACGACCATCCCCACCGCATCTCCCTGCTCCTCGAGTTCCGGCAGGAGGGCGTCCACGTACGCCTGAGCTGCCTCGGCCACCCGGCCCTCGGTCGCTCCGGCCCGGTAGGTTCCCGTCTGCGGCGCAGCCCGGGCGACCTCGTTCTCACTCGCCACCTCGGCCCAGACCGCGCCTTGATCTCCCTCCACCTGCGCCGCCTTCCTGACCGAGGTGGATGCCTGCAGATCGGACCGCTTGAAGTGTCCGCTGTCACCTGCCCATCGGTGAGGCTCGACGCAGAAGACCGCGACCTCGTAAGCCTTCGCGTGGGCCGGCACGATCGTGTCCTTGGCGACGACCCGGTCCTGTTTTCCCCCCAGGATCACCTCGCCGGCCATCAGGTAGACGGGTAGATCGGCGTGGTTCGTTACGAAGACGCTGCTGACTTCGGCATCCGCCTTTTCCGTTACCTCGATGAGGCCCTCCTTCAGCGCCTCGTCGAGAGTCAGGTACTCGGCGATCTCAGCGTGGACCGACGAGCGCACCGGGTAGACAGCGAGGTTCTCGTGGGTAAACGGGTCGCCGAGCGTCTGCCCCTCACCCAGCGACATTTCGAGCGCCGCCGGCTCTACAGGAGGGGGGCTCGGGTCGGTGGGCACGGGGCCAGAGCGTGTCTGTTGCGTGCGACAACCCGCGGCAGTAGTGACGGCCAGCAGGAACACAACCACAGCTACCGAACGTTCACGAATCATGGTCGCGGCCTCCGGACGAGAGCGTTTCCCTTTGGTGTCTCCGTCGCTTGAGACGCGCGATTCCCTACAAGCGGATTGGATGAAGGCTTGCGGCAACAGCTCGACGAAAGCCTCCCGAGAAAGCAGGGATGACTTGTGTCGCACGACAATATCATCGCGCGAGCCGAGGAGCTGTTCAGCCAGGGACATCACTGATCGGAAGCTCTGCTGCTCACGGTCGGTGAGCATCTGATCCCGGACTTCGACCCTCGACTGGCACGGATCGGTACGCCGTGGGGCGGAGGGATCGGCTACGGCGGCCTGATGTGCGGGTCAGTGTCGGGCGCGATCATCATCATTGGGGCGCTACGCGGACGACGGTCCCTCGACGAGTCCGACCGCCCGGCCATGAGGCTGGCGCGGCAGTTCCGGCGCCGTTTCGAGGAGCACTTCGGCACGCTGATCTGCCGCGAGCTGACGTCCGGCAAGTTCCACCGGGCAGGCCATAGCCAGTGCCGGGAGACGGTGGGGTTCGCGGCCGCGACGCTGCTGGAGATGCTCGACGCAGGTCATGGCGAGGCGTGATGCCTGGCTGCCACGGGGGCGCTCGAACGGGGAGGGATGGACCAGGCACTGACGAACAACGAGACGTGCCACCGAGTGAGGTGGCGCCGTACGAATCTGACCGGATGCTTCGCGGGGTGGGCTACACGTCCGCCCCGCACCGTTCGTAACCATGGCTGCAATCGACACTCAACCAACCGGCGCCCTACCCGACGAAAGCACCGACGACCCACGGGAGCGTGGGGTAACCACCCGCGCGGTCGCCATCGGGCTGGGGCTTCTCCCCCTCAACGCCTACTGGGTCACGCAGATGGCCGTGATCCGTTACGAGGGCCACCCGACGACCGTCTCGCTGTTCTTCAACTGCGTCTTCATCCTCACGGTTCTGCTCGGCCTTAACGGACTGGTGGCGCGTTTTCTCCCGGGCCGGCAGCTCCATCGCAACGAACTCATCGTCATTTACGTCATGCTTGGTGTTGGCTCGTCGCTGGCCGGGCACGACACCATCCAGGTGCTCGCACCGCAGATCGTGGGCGCCTTCGAGGGGGCGACCCCGGAGAACAAGTGGGGGGAGCTGTTCCACCCGTACCTGCCGGAGTTCCTGTTCGTCACCGACGAGGGCATCTACGAGGGGGCCTTCCTGGGCAGCAGTCCGCTCTACCGCTGGGATCGCATCGCCGCCTGGGGCCGGCCGGTGCTGATCTGGAGCGCGTTCATTGTTGTGCTGCTGTTTATGATGCTGTGCTTCAACTCGATACTGCGTGCCCGGTGGATGGACCGCGAGAAGCTCACATACCCGATCGTGCATCTGCCGCTCGAGATGACCAGTGAACGGCAGTCGATCTTCCGCAACCACTACATGTGGATCGGGTTTGCCATCGCCGCTCTCATCGACTCGGTGAACGGCTTGCACGAGTTCTGGCCGGGCGTTCCCGAGATCAAGGTGCGCGTGGTGCAGTTTGATGCGTACATGCAGGGCGTGTTCAAAGGCTTCCCGTGGAGCGCGCTGGCCGGCACCCGGGTCTCGTTCTACCCGTTCGCCATCGGCATGGGGCTCTTGCTGCCGACGGATCTCGCTTTCTCATGCTGGTTCTTCTACCTGTTCTGGCGGCTGCAGCGCCTGATCAGCGCGCTCTTCGGCTGGAACAAGATCCCCTACTTCCCCTACGTCGAGGAGCAGTCCACCGCCGCCTACTTCGGCCTGTGCCTGTTTGCCCTCTGGATGGGCCGAGACCAGATCCGAGACGTTGTGACGCACGCTTTCACGGGCTCGAAGCTGGACGATCGCCGGGAGCCAATGCCCCATCGGTGGGCCGTGATGGGTCTCATCCTCGGCGCCGCTTTCACGCTCGCGTTCTCGTACTACATCCGCATGTCGCTCTGGATTGCGGTGCTGTTCTTCATCTTCTACTGGATGATCTCGTTGGCCGTCACCCGCGTCCGCGCCGAGTTAGGCCCGCCGGCCCACGATCTGCATCGCGGCGGTCCGGACTATGTCATCACGAACATCTTCGGGATGGGTGGAGTCATCGGGCCGCAGAACCTGACGTCGATGACGCAGTACTTCTGGTTCAACCGCGCGTACCGCGCCCACACGATGCCGATCCAGCTCGAGGCCTTCAAGATGGCCGAGCAGACGCGGATGGCCTTCCGCCCCATGACCTACGCCCTGATCGCCGCGAGTATCGTGGGGACACTGTCGGCGTTCTGGGCCAACATCCACGGTTACTACGTATACGGCATGTCGGCGAAGATGAGCTTTGTCGGGCGACACTTCGGGGTGGAGCCCTACACCCGGCTCGCCTCCTGGATCGCCGCTCCGCAGCCCGCCGACTGGCATAAGGTGGCGGCCTACGGCGTTGGCCTGGGGTTCACGCTGGCGCTGATGGCGCTGAGGGTGCGCTTCGTGTGGTGGCCGTTCCACCCGGTCGGATACGCGATATCGAGCTCGTGGTCGATGAACTGCCTGTGGATGCCGATCCTCGTTGCGTGGGCGATCAAGGTCATCACCATGCACTACTCAGGCCCGAAGACCTTCCACAAGGTCATCCCCGTGGCCCTCGGGCTGATTCTCGGCGAGTTCATCGTGGGCTCGCTGTGGTGCCTGATCGGCATCCTCCTCCAGAGGCACAGTTACTCGTTCTGGGTCTAGTGCCGTGTCACGCGTGGTGTATTGGGTGCGGGCCATCTCGGCTACGGCGCCCTCACCCCCGAGCCCCTCTCCCAGCCTCCACCACAGCGCCCCCGCGGGAGAGGGGAGAACGCCAAGGCGACGGAAGTGTAATGCGGGGACACCATAGCGATCACGCGTGACAAGGCGCCAGGTCCGAGTCGGCGACTTCCGACTACGGAGTGAGTCCATGCTGCCGCGTGGCAGTCAACCCCGGTGGTGGCTCGGCATCGCCCTGATAGCTGTGTTGGTGTCGGCCGCGGCCCCGGCGGATGAGCCCCCTCTCGTTCGGCTGTTCGGCAGTGAGTTCGCTGGAGGAGCCAAGGACCTGTATGGCACCTCTCACTACGGCGAGGCCCGGCTGAACTACGTCTACGCG
>CBFDAZ010000117.1:0-10627 GCA_965602825.1 uncultured bacterium | reverse complement strand
ATGCCGTCGTCGCGGCCGAATTCGGCCAGGCTGGGCTCTACTGTCAGGCCCGCGTAGGCAGTCGGTTCCGGGTGGCGCGATCTGGGGAACAAGTCGGCTCTGTTGGGGGCCACGGTGAAGATGACCCAGTTGATCTACAGGCACCGCTCCGCAATCCTGCTGGGCTTGGCAATGCTGACCGGCCTTATTCTCGCTCGGCTGTATAGCTACTTGCTGTTCCACACCCTGGCAGAGTTGTTCTGTGTTGTCGTTGCCTTCACCATATTCATCCTCGCCTGGAACTCGCGTCGCTTCGCGGACAACTCGTACCTTACGCTGATCGGCATTGCGTACCTCTTCGTGGGTGGCGTGGATCTCATCCACACCCTCGCCTACGAAGGCATGAACGTGTTCCAGGGCTACGATGCCGACCTGTCCGCCCAACTCTGGATCGTTGCCCGATACCTGGAGAGCACGGCGCTCCTGATCGCACCCCTCTTCATCGGTCGACGCCTGCGGCCGGCCATCGCATTTGCGGCTATCGGTCCCGCTACAGCTCTTGTGCTTACATCGATCTTTGCCTGGAACATCTTCCCGACCTGCCTCGTCGAGGGGGAGGGCTTGACGGCCTTCACGAAGGTCAGCGAGTACGTGATCGCGCTCGTACTTGGTCTCGCGGTGGCGACGCTGCTGCGCAAACGGAGCGCCTTTGATCCCGGCGTATTGCGCGCTCTTGTGGCATCGATCATCGTCACGATCGGCTCGCAACTGGCCTTGACGCTCTATGCGGACGTCTACAGCGCGTCCAACCTCGTTGGTCACTTCCTGAAGCTGGTCTCGTTCGCTCTGATCTACCGGGCGATTGTCCAAGTTGGCTTGACCCGGCCGTACTCACTGGTGTTCCGGGAGTTGAAGCAGAGCGAGGAAGCCGGGCGGCGAGCCCGCGACGAGCTCGAGCTTCGGGTCGCCGAGCGAACCGCCGAACTCGCGGCGGCAAACGCTCAGCTTCTGCAGGAGATCGAGGAGCGCGAGCAGGCGCAGGCCCGCACGGCCGCCAGTGAAGAGCAGATGCGAACGGTGACCGACGCGTTCCCGGCCATGATCGCCTACGTGGACCGGGATCTGCGATATCGCTTCGCCAATGCCACGTACAGGAAGTGGTTGGGCATTCCAGTGGCGGACATACTGGGCCGCCGGGCGCCGGAGGTGCTTGGGGAAGAGGCACTGGCTGTCCGTCGCGACGGCGCGAAGCGTGCGTTAGCTGGCGAGAGGGTAACCTACGAGGCGGAGGTGCCCTTCCCGGATGGCCGGACGCGCCACCTTGACTTCACATATGTCCCCGATCTCGGCGAGAACGGAGATGTGCGTGGGTTCTTTGCTCTGGCCCGTGACATCACCGACCGCAGACGAGCCGAACAGGATGCGCGCCAGCTTCGCGAGAGCCTCGCCCACGTCACCCGCGTTACTACCGCGGGCGAGCTCGCGGCGTCCATGGCACACGAGCTGAACCAGCCGTTGACGGCCATTCTGAGCAACGCCCAGGCCGCTCAGCGCTTCCGCCTGTCGGACGCCAGCGCCGACGCTGAGGAGGTGGGAGAGGCGCTGGCGGACATCGCCCACGATGCGGAGCGCGCGGGCGAGGTCATCCGGCGACTGCGCGGATTGCTGAGGAAGGGTGATATCAAGCGGGAACCACTGGACATCAACGAGGCGATCCGCGAGGTAACGAGTCTTGCATACAACGAGGCAATGCTCCGGGAGGTATCGGTGGACCTGGACCTCGCGGACGATCTCCCGCTCGTGCTCGGCGACCGAGTCCAGTTGCAGCAGGTCATCCTCAACTTGGTCATGAACGCATGTGAGGCCATGGGCGGCGCAGATCTCGGGATCCGCGAACTCCAGGTGCAGACCAGACGATCAACGCCGGACGCAGTGCAGGTGTCGGTCGAGGATTCTGGCCCTGGTATTGACGAAAACAGGATCAAGGAGATCTTGGAGCCTTTCGTCACGACGAAGGCAGGAGGCATGGGCATGGGCCTCTCAATAAGTCGATCGATCGTGCAGGCGCATGGAGGAGAACTGTCGGCTCTCGCGAATCCTGATCGCGGTGCTACGTTCGTCTTTTCGCTACCCATCCGCCAGGGGGAGTCGGCATGAACGAAGCCGACCCCGTTGTGTTCATCGTCGATGACGATCCCTCCGTCCTGAAGGCCCTGCGACGGCTCATGAAGTCGGTCGGATTCCGGGTGCAGGCCTTTGCCTCGGCGTCCGAGTTCCTCGCCGCGGAGCGTCCTGAAGCCCCAGGTTGCCTGGTCCTCGATGTCCGGATGCCTGGTGTGGGTGGGCTTGCGCTGCAGGAGACGCTGGCCGCCAACAACACCCACGTACCGATTGTTTTCATCTCCGGACACGGGGACATCCCGATGACTGTCCAGGCCATGAAGGCCGGGGCCATCGACTTCCTATCCAAACCGTTCTCTGACCAGCAACTCATCGATGCCGTCAACGAGGCCATCGCCCGGGATGTCCAGGCCCGGCGAGAGCGCGCGGAGATCGCCGCGATCCAGAAGCGTGTTGAGACCTTGACCCCTCGCGAACGCCAGGTCCTGCCCCTCGTCGTCTCGGGCATGCTCAACAAGCAGATCGCCCGCAAGCTGGGGACGGCGGAGAAGACGATCAAGGTCCATCGCTCGCGCGTCATGGCGAAGATGCGGGCCGAGTCACTGGCCGATCTTGTTCGACTCGCCGAGAGAGTCGGCATCTCCCCCGACGGCTAACGGCTGTTGCCCCAAAGTCCAATACCCATCGCCCGTTCAACCCGCTACAATTGGGTCACTCAGGTCTGAGGCGACCGTGGCAGCCAATAGCGGTCCGCTCTGAGGCAGACGTCGGCTCTGGTCGGGAACGACGCTGGCAGTGAGCACGGTGGCTGAGAGTCTCGCGGCAGTGTGCGCGACATGTGGGAGGATGAGTCGAGTGACCCCAGCCGACCCGCTTGTGTTGGTTGTTGAGGACGACTCATCGGTGCGGAAGGCGCTCAGCAGACTCATCAGATCGCTGGGGCTCGATGCAGCAACGTTCGCTTCAGCCGAAGAGCTTCTGGCGTGTGACGATCTGGATGCGGGGGCTTGCCTCCTGCTGGATGTGCAGATGGAACCCGTGAGCGGTCCGGCTCTGCTGCAACACTTGTCCTCAACCGGACGCCGGATACCCGTTGTCTTCATCTCCGGCGCCGATGACTCAGAAGCGCAGGCAGCGGCGGCGGCTGCCGGGGCCGCCGGCTTCCTGCATAAGCCATTCAGCGACGAGGCCTTACTCCAGGCGATCCATGAGGCAGTCCGAGGCGACTGCCCGGCAACGGGATGATGCCGGAGTTGTCCTCGAAGCCAGACCGGGGACCGGTCACGTGACACTGGACCCCGATGGAACCCGGGGCCGTCACGATCGAGAGCATCAGGCCGCTGAACCGGGAGGGCGGCACGCCACCGCCCGCAGTCAGCGCCAAGGGGGGGGGCTTGAGTTGGCGCACGCGCAGACCCACGAGCGAGTACCACCGATGGACTTCGAGGCCTCGGCACAGGAGCATCTACCAGAGCTTCTGGGTGCCGCGGTACGGATGACGTGCGACGACGAGCAAGGCCGCGATCTCTGTTGCGAGGCCCTCGTCCAGGCGCACAAGAGCCTTGACGAGCGCCAGGCCTCTGCCGACTCGATGAAGGGGCTGCTCGTCATCCTGGCCCACACCTACGTGAGCAACCCTGAGTTCTCCCGGTGCCGTAACGAGAGCTTGCCCGACTCACACGGCACGCCGCGAGGCACAAAGCCTTCGTCCACCGCCGACTCGACTCCGGACAAGCTCGAATCGGCCCTCGGTAGTCTCCCCGACGAGTCGCGCCTACCCGTGCTGCTTCACGACGTTGAGGGCCTGGCCTACGCCGATATTGCCCAGGCGCTCGGCATCCCGGTCGGGAGCGTGCGGTCCCGCATCTTCCAAGGGCGCAGACAGCTCCAGAAACTCCTGCGCTGACCGGCCCCGTTTGGGCCGGACCCGCGTTCTCGTCCACATTCCTGGACTTGGTGCGTGGGCACGCTCAGAAGCCCGATGGGGATACGTGCCATCGGGCGCCCGTGTCCCGGTTCATTGCCTCGATCGTCGCCTCGTCTGCCACGACCCTTGCTACGCCGGCGCCGGTATCGACCTCCCATCCGCCCGCGCGTTCGGCCCAGCGCCTTGGTCGGGCGTCCGGAGGGTAGGCGGCGAACAGCGTGAGCAGCCGACATGACTGTCCGTGGACCCGCGCCTCCACAAAGCTCTCGTGACGCTGCTCCAGCAGGTCGCCCAAACGGTGGCGGTTGAACGGCTCGACGTACTCGTGACGACCCCGCACAACCGACAGCGCTCCGCCGTCCACTCCCACAATGCGGCAACTGAGGTGTACGCCCTCCGCGCTCACCGTGAAGGCCCCGTCGGGCGACGGCTCGCACGCGTCGGCTGTGTGCCAGCGCAGAACGATGTCCTCTTCCGTCTCCGATCGGGCTTCGTCCAGGACGACGGCGACCGCGGGGTTGAGGTGAACCACGGTGCGCCGGACCTGCTCGACGCCGGAGTACAGAGGCGTCAGGTCGAGCTGCCACCAGCCACCCTTCCGGTCGTCGAACTCGGCGCCGGTGACCTCGGCGACCGAGCCCTTGGGCCCCTTCATCTCCCGATCCCCGAAGTTGAGCACGTTGTGGCCCCAGGAAGAGGTGTTGTAGTACCGGTAGCGGTTCGCGCCGAAGAAGTCGCCTGGATACCCCGGCGGCGAGCCCAGATCGACGATGAGCTGCCGGCCGTACGCATCAATGCACACCTGCCCGGCGTCATTGTGCTCGTGCAGGCGCTCGATGCCCGCCTTGCCGTAGACGGCCATGGGTGTTTGCCTGGGGTCCCAGTCGGTGCGGGTCGAGATGCAGGCTCCGTGCGCTTCGTAGATAGCCCCATGGGGCAGGCGGCCCTCCGGGCTCTCGGCGGCAAGGTCGTCATCCGACCACAGGAATTCGAGGGGCAGCGCGCGGTTCGAGCCACGCGGCGGGTAGCTGCGGGCGAACCACTGAAGCGTACCGTCGCCGGCCGCAGTCGCCACCGCGGCGATCCACGCGGTGTCCGGGGGCGATCCCCGGCCTCCATCTCCAAAGGCCGCTGTCCTCCCCGGGGGCAACGTGAGGTGCATGTACCAGCGGGAGGACTCGGGGAAAGGCGCTCGGCTCAGTCGGTTCTCTCTGCCCGCGCTCGCGTACCAGTGGGCCATGAAGTACATAACGGGAAGCCGCATGGCTCCCGCGTAGCCCACGGACTCATTGAACTCGCCATTCGGCCCGAGCCTCGACAGATAGCCCTCCATTCGCGGTTGCGAGAACTCAACGAGACGGTCCGAGTCCGGGTGATCCGGGCCGAGGGCCATGCCGGCGATACCCAGGCCTCCCACAATGCACGTCATCCAGTTGTTGTGCGAGTCCGCCCAACCGGCGCCCCGCTCGACGGCACGCCAGAAGGGCTGAATCCCGCGCCGGTCGATCCCCTCCACGACCCAGGCGCGCTCCTCGGGAGTCAGCATTGGGTGCAGCCAGTCATACGCCAGCGCGCAGTCGCGGGACAGCGTCCCCGTCCTGAGATCGGCCTCGAGGCGGAGGTGCGCCATGTCTCGCCAGTCCGGCTATTCGCTCTCGTCGAATAGCGTCCGCATCTGCAGCAGCGCCTCATCCGCCCACTTTCGCTCACCGGTGACGAGGGCAACAAGCGCCGACCGCAGGATGCGCTGGCCTGACGCGTGGCAGATGTCGTAGTCGCGGTTCGCGTGTTCCACGTCCGTGCGCGAGCGGCCGGGGATGGCCGAAGTGGGTGTCAGGGGGGCCGTGCCCAGGTCCCCGGTCGCAGCATCGACAAGCTCCTGCCAGACCTGAGCGGACGGCCCGTCCTTGGCCGCGCGCTTCAGGTCGGCGACCGACCGCAGCGCACAAGCTGACGGCAGTGGGATGCATGGTCAGCCTCCGCAGCAGCAACGCTCCCAGGCCTGCAGTCCTCGCCCGCATTATTCAGGGCGCACTCGCGACCCGGTCCACGCACGGGACCATGGAGGTCGCTGTCAGCCCGCGTCTGGAGTCGTCTGATGGAGCGACGAGCGCGACACTGTGCGCCATGGTAACTGGCAGTACGCAATCAGACTTTTCTGCCGGAAGGGTGCGGGAAACCGGCTCCTTTTCAGAAGAGCGGATTGCCCGCGACGTTGGCCGTGACGTCCGTCGTGAACCGATCGGCCTAGCTGTTCCTCAGCGCGCCGAAGTCCCGTCGGAAGGCGCCCGGGAGCGACCCCACGTCCGATGAGTGCAGAATGAGGGAGACGCCGCGTTGGGCCCACTCACGGCTCAGCTCCAGATCGGAGAAGTGCACGGTCATCGGGATCGCGCGCGCGGCGCACGTCTGGACGATCTGTTCGAGCGCAGCCTCGAAGTCAGGATGGCCATACTGCTCCGGAATGCCGAGAGAGCAGCTCAGATCATGTGGCCCCACGAAGATGGCATCAATCCCGGCGACATCGAGGATTGCAGGCAGGTTCTCAACCGCCGGAACGCTCTCGATGCCGATAATCAGGAAGCTGTCCCGGTTCCCCCGGGCGAGGTACTGCTCGAGTTCGTCGCTCGGGAACTCGCCTGTCTCGACGGCGCGGTCAAGTAGGGCGCCCTTCAGGGGACGCCACTTGCACGCACCGACCACGGTCTTCACCTGCTCGACGGTCTCGCAGTATGGCACGAGGACGCCGTGGGCCCCGGCGTCCATGGCCATAGTGACGTAGTGGCCTTCGGGTACGGGAACTCGCACCAGCGGCGCGATGCCGACCTGGTCGTACGCCGCGATCATGTCGGCCACCTCGCCCCGGCTGAAGGCCGAGTGCTCGGTGTCGATGATTAGGTAGTCGAGGCCCACGTTCGCCAGGGCGCGGGCCCAGCGCGGGTTGCGGGCCAGCGCCAGCATGGTGCCATACACGCGCTGACCGTTGGCGAGTGCTTGCCTCATCTCGTCGCCAGTCATGGTGATGCTCCAATAGACCCCCTGGCCGGGCACGCCCTCGGCGCATCGAGCCAAGGCGTCGCGTCAGTCAGACTTCGGAGCCGTACTTCGCGGTCGATCCGCGCAGTCCCTTGCCGAGCCCGGTGGCAGGCGGGCCGAGACCGCTCTCGATCCGCTGCCGTCGTCCCGTTGTCTTCCGCCCGTAGGACAGGCGTCCCGCCTGTCGCGATCCCGAAGGGATCGAGCCCGTCCGCCGTCATTCTGTGTTCTGCATCCTGTGTTCCCCCGTCCGTGTTCCCCCGTCGGCCTTCGGCCGTTTGCCCGTTCGCCGTTGCCGTCATTCTGTCTTCCGCCGTCCGCCGTTCTCCTGACTGGACCGCACCCCAAGTACCAGACCACAGGGGCGAGGAGATTCAGTGGGATTCGGCTCATCATACAAGGGAGGTGCACTCGACCAGCGCATCGTTCCCCTCTACAAGCAGTGCGATCCGCAGCGCCTGGCCCGATCACTCCCAGGCTTCGGCCCAGTCATCGCCCCGATCATGGTTGCTGAAACCGGAACCGATCTCTCCCGCTTCCCCGCCCCTGACCGCTTCGCCAGTTGGACCGGACTCGTCGGCAAAGCCAGCGGCTCCGCCGGTAAGCAGATAGAGGGACTTCCCATCACCAAAGCCGGCCGTGACATCGTCAAATGGGCCCTCCACATGGCCGCCAACATCGCTCGCCAACACGACCCTCAGCTCCGCGACTTCTACGACCGACTGCCCGCCAAAGCCAGATCACACAACGTCGCCGTCACTGCTGTTGCTCACCAACTCGCCCGTCGCTGCTGGAGCGTCATGACCCAACAACATCCCTCCGAAATCCGACCGCCCAACTGACTTGACAGCTATTAGGAAATCTACCGAACGGCGAACCTCCGGGGCAGGGCTCGGCCCACGTCGCTGCGCCCGCCTACGGCGTGGGGTAGGCCTCGAACTCGACGACCTGGAAGAGGGAGTTCTCGGAGTTGTAGAGGCCGGTGAAGCGGAGGTAGCGGGCGCGGCGGGCGGGGAACGTGTCTAACTGCCAGCCGACCCACTCGCCCTCGCTCTTGTCCGCCGCAAGCTCCCAGGTGTCTGCATCAAGAGACGTCTCAATGCGATAGCGGAAGTGGCGGCCATCGAGGTCCCACAGCATCGTCTGGGTGCGCGCGACCGTGGACGCCTCGGGCAACTCGACGGTGAAGCTGCCCGGCCAGGCGAAGTACCCGAAGCCGCTCATGCCCCCGTAGAAGTCGATGTCGCCGTCGATGATCTTCTCGGGGACCAGCTCGGGCTCGTCGTCCCTCCGAATGCAGCCGACGATCCGCGCGCCCTTCGAGGCAAGGGCGAGGTTGTCGGTGTTGTCGCGCTCGATGAGGTTCAGGTTCGACAGATCCACCTTGCCGGACGGCTCGTAGGTGCCCTTGACGAAGCGGTGGACGGCATCGTACAGCTCGCGACCGAGACCCGGACGCTCGGCGAACATCCGGACGGCTCCGCCGCCCTCGTAGTAGCCCAGAATGGCGTCCTTCATCCATCCATACTTGACCCCGGCGTCGAGGTAGGCCCAGAAGCGCTGGCGGTGATCTTCCGAGTCCAGCGCGCGGCCATCGAACTCGATCTCGATCCCCGTGCCGGCCATCCGCGCCTTCTTCGCCGCGGCGAGCAGGCGCTGCACGTCGGGCTCGGGGGTGAAGAAGTGGTTGGGCTGCAGCATCACGGCATCGATGCCGCGATCCCGCCACGACGGGACGCCCCTGGCGCCGAAGTACGGGACCCAGTACAGCTTGTAGCCGAGGCCGTAGATGTGGGCGGCCGTCCATTCGACGATGGCGTTGTCTGCGGAGGGGATCGTTTCGGCGAGCCAGTAGAAGCCGACCAGGTTCAGGTGCTTGAAGTCGCGCTGCTGCCACCGGTCGAGGATGGCGTCGATGTACCATCGCAGGGCGGCCTGGCGGTCGCTTTCGCGCGTGAAGTCGAGGGGCTGCGCTTCGCCCGGCAGAGGCCCGAAGGCCTTGATGGGAGACAGCGGGATGGGGAGTGTGATCACCACGTTGACGGTGTGGTCGGGCTCCCCGAGCGCGAGTGCTGCTTCTTCGACGGCCCTTTCGAGGCCGACGAGGCCGGTGTTCTCCCGGAACCAGGTCTCCGCGAGCCATTGCCAGTCGGCAATGGTCGGCAGGGGGGCGCCCTCCCGGGCGTGGTGGAGCTGCACACGCTCGTCGGTCGAGAACTCGATGAACAGGAAGCTATCGAACAGCCAGTCCCGCGGGCGGCCGTCTTCATCGACGTGAGCCACGTAGGGCATGATGGCATCTTTGGTCCACGAGACGCGGCGCTCCATGCCATGGTAGATGAGGCACAGGTGCCTGACGCCGCCGACCTGCGGCGTGCCGCGCGGGAGGTACGAAAGCGACCGCTCTTCAGCCGCCGCGCAGCCGGCTGAGGCGAGGGTGAGAATCAGCGGGAGAGCGGTGTGGGTCATTCGTACCCTCGGTGAGCACACGAACAGGAATCTGTGATTTCAGATCACCGTTGCCTGATAGATGCGCCGCATGGGCGTTGATGGATGACCGTGCTGGCGGCGGGCGGGGGGTAGGAGCGGTTTCAACCGCGACCGTCGTTCGCTGCCAGCGGGTCCAACGCCAATGGTCCGAGGGCACCAGGACAACCACGACACGGCAACGGCATCGCGGTTGAAACCGCTCCTACCCCTCAGCACCTCCAGACAACGGCGTGGGTCCAGGAAGGCCAACGTGCACCCGATGTGGGCCGCCTGTTTGTCAAGACAACCGTCCTGGTGTTCTTGAGAGGCGGCCACCCCATTCAGGCCCCGCCCCACGGCGACGTAACTTGCGTTGGTCAGCCTGCTCGCAACGCGCGGTCGATGAAGCTGTACGCCTGCTCGCGGACATCGTCGGGGAAGCTGTGCCCCACGTCGGGGTGCACGGCGACCAGCGCCTCCTCGGCGCCGAGCAGACGGTACACCGGCCGCGCCGCGTCCAGGCAGTCGTGGACCCCCGACACCTCGAAGTTTGCGTCCCCGAGCGGAGCGTTGACAAACACCGGCCGGGGCGCGAGTGCGCCGAGGACCTCAGTGAAGTCGAAGGGCATCCGCGCCGGGTCTTTCCCATAGACCTCGGCGATGCGCGGCATGTAGCCGTTGTGGCTCCATCCCGTCAGGTCTCCGCCGTAGTACTTGTGGAACGAGTTGAACCCGCAGCTCGTCACGATGACGCGCACCCGTTCATCGAAGGCGGCCACGAACAGGCTGTTGTGCCCGCCGAGGGAGTGGCCGATCACGCCGATGCGGTCGGGATGGACCTCGGGGAGCGACTGCAGGAGATCGACCGCCCGCATGTGGTTCCAGATGCCCTTCATGGTGGCGCTGGCATAGCCCATGGCGTAGGGATCGATCTTGTATTCGCCGAAGTTCGGGTAGTCCGGCGCGAGCGTGACATACCCGCGCTCGGCAAGCTGCTTGGCGTAGTGCAGCTCGGGCTTCCGGCCGAGCCCCACCGGCTCGCCCTTGCCGATGTCTACCGTCTGGTGGAGGCAGAGCACCGCCGGCAGGCGGCCC
>CBFDAZ010000116.1:0-10666 GCA_965602825.1 uncultured bacterium | reverse complement strand
TCATGAGGCTGAAGGTCATGCTCCCGACGGAACGGCTGGTCGACGAAGAGGTGACGAAGGTCATCGCCGAGGCGACGAACGGCTCCTTCTGCCTGTTGCCGAGGCACATCGACTTCATCGCGCCGCTGGTTCCGGGGCTTCTTCAGTTCAGCCGCCCGGACGGCGGCGAGGAGTTCGTCGCCATTGACGAGGGCACGCTCGTGAAGCAAGGGGCGGAGGTGTTGGTGGCCACCACGAACGGAGTTCGAGGCGCGAATCTCGGCGAGTTGCGTGAGACCGTCGAACGGCGCTTCCTCGGCCAGTACGATCGCGAGAAGATGGCTCGGAGCGCGCTGGCGAAGCTCGAGGTCAACATCGTCCGTCGGTTTATGGAACTCGGAGATCACTGGCGTGACTGACCCCCGGCCGGAGGACGAGTGCGTCGACCGCGACCTTTGCGATGAGGTCGGCGCCCGGGAGGCGCGCAAGCTGCGCGCGCGACGGCAGAACCGCGAGAGCGTCTGGTTCGGGCTGGGCATGATGGGCCTGGTCGGCTGGTCGGTGGCCGTGCCCACGCTGGTGGGACTGGCTATCGGCTGGGCGATCGACAACAGGCTGCCGACCCAGTACTCGTTCACGCTGATGCTGCTCTTCGCGGGCGTGGTGGTGGGCTGTCTGAACGCCTGGCACTGGATCGCGCGTGAGCGCCGGGCAATCGAGGAGGAGCGGGAGGATGGCGCCGATGAGTGAGTGGCTCTGGCTGGCGGCTTCGCTGATCGTCGGCATCGGTCTCGGAGGCGTCTACTTCGGCGGGCTCTGGTGGACGGTAAACCGGCTCATGACCGCGAAGAACCCCGTGCTGATCGCCCCGGTCAGCATGTTGGTCCGGGCTGCGGTCACCGTGGCGGGGCTCTACTATGTCTCGGATGGACGCTGGCTGCGGCTCGTCGTGGCCATGGTCGGGTTCATCGGGGTGAGAGTGGTGATGAGGAGGCTGCTGGGGCCCGCGCAGTTACGCACTACCGAAACGGGGAGTGACACCGCGGCGTGAGTCTGACACCGGACGAACTGATCATCTGGCAGAGCGGAGGCTGGCACCTCACTGCCACCGTCACGAGCACGTGGCTGGTGATGGCCCTGCTCGTGGTCGGTTCGTGGCTCATAACCCGGCGGCTGACCTCCGACACGAGGATGTCACGCGGCCAGAACCTCCTTGAGGTGCTGGTGCTCGGCATCCGCGATCAGATCCGGCAGATCGCCGGCGAGAATGTCGACCGGTACGTCCCGTTCATCGGTACGCTCTTCGTGTTCATTGCCGTGGCCAACGTGCTGGGAGTCCTGCCCGGCATACAGAGCCAGACGAGTAAGCCGGGCTGGCATCATTTGTTGGCCTACCACGCCCCCACGGGGTCCCTGTCTGCGACGGCGGCACTGGCGTTGTGCGTCTTCTTCGCCGTGCCGATCTATGGGATCAGTCGAGGGGGCCTGGGTGGGTATCTCAAGCAGTACATCCAGCCCGCCTGGATGATGCTCCCGTTCAACATCATCGGCGAGCTGTCGAGGACGCTGGCGTTGGCTGTGAGGCTATTCGGGAACGTGATGAGCGGCTCGCTCATCGTGGCGATCCTGCTGGTGCTCGTACCGTTCTTCTTCCCGGTGGTCATGCATGTGCTGGGGCTGATCACGGGGCTGATCCAGGCGTACATCTTCGCGATTCTGGCCATGGTCTACATCGCCAGCGCGACCCGGGTGCAGCGCGAGCGTGAGGCCAAGGTCGAGACGGACACGGAAGGGGACGCATGACATGGATGGACCGGAGATCATCGGCGTTGTGTCCATCATCGTGACGGGCTTCACCATGGCGATCGGCTCGATTGGACCCGCGATCGCCGAGGGTCGCGCGGTCGAGGCCGCGCTTCGGTCGCTGGCTCAGCAACCCGATGAGGCGAACACCATCACGCGCACGCTCTTCGTGGGATTGGCGATGGTCGAGTCAACGGCGATCTACTGCTTCGTGGTCGCGATGATCCTGATGTTCGCGAATCCGTTCTGGAAGCACTTCGTCGAGCAAGGGCAATAGAGTGCCATGCAAATCGATTGGCTAACCGTCGTGGCACAGGTCGTGAACTTCCTCATACTGGTGTACCTGCTGAAGCGCTTCCTGTATGGGCCCATTACCAAGGCTATGGATGAGCGGGAAGCGCAGGTTGCTGCATCGCTCGAGGAAGCGGAGGCGAAACGCGCCGAGGCGGACGCGCTGGCCCAGGACTTCTACACGCGTCGCGATGACCTGGAGCGGAAGCAGGAGGAGATCCTCGAGGAGGCCGACCGTCAGGCCGAGGGCCGGCGGAAGGAGTTGATCGACGCGGCTCGCCAGGAGGCGGCAACGCTGCAGAACCGCTGGCGTGAGGCCATCGAGCGCGAGAAGGACGCCTTCTTGGCAGACTTGCGCCGACGCGTCGGCGACGAGATATGCGCGGTCACGACGCAAGCCCTCCGGGACCTGGCCGACCGCGGCCTCGAAGGCCAGATGATCGAGATCTTCATCTCGCGCATCCACGGCCTCTCCGTGGCCGATCAGCAGGCGCTCACTCAAGCTGTGCGCGGCTCCGGGCAGCGCATCACCGTCCGGACTGCATTCGACACGGCCCCCGACATTCGCGAGCGAATCGAGGAAGCTGTGCGGAGTGCGATCGGCTCCTCGGCACCGGTCCGTTTCGAGCGGGACGGCAACCTGCTCTGCGGTATTGAGCTGCGTTGCGAGGGTCTGAAACTGGCGTGGAACATCGCCGAGTACATGGACTCGTTGCACGATGGGATGGCCGAAGCGCTGGCAGAGGGAGCCGCAGAGTAGACGATGGACGATTCGATCTCGCTCAAATCAGTCATTGATGACACGTCCGCGGCGCTCCGCCGGGCCCTCCAGCGGCATGACGCGGGCGCGACGCCGAGCGAGATCGGCACGGCGACCTACGTCGGCAAAGGCATCGCGCGGGTGCGTGGGCTGCCGGGTGTGCGTAGCGAGGAGTTGATCCGCTTCCCTGGTGATGTGATCGGTATGGCCTTCAACCTGGATCCAGACGAAGTCGGTGTTGTGCTACTGGACCGCGGCGAGCGGATCGGGGCGGGCTGCGAGGTGCGTCGCACGGGGAGGCTTCTGGACACGCGCGTTGGCCACGCGGTGCTCGGACGGGTGCTGAACGCCACCGCCGAGCCGCTGGACGGTCGCGGGCCAGTACGGACCGCCGAGCGGCGCGCGATTGAGCGTGAGGCGCCGCGGATCATGGATCGGTTGCCGGTCGAGGTGCCCCTCCAGACAGGGATCAAGGCCATCGATGCGCTGATCCCGGTCGGGCGCGGACAGCGCGAGCTTATCCTGGGCGATCGCCAGACGGGCAAGACGGCCATCGCCGTCGATGCCATCATCAACCAGCGCGACCAGGATGTCGTCTGCATCTACTGCGCCATCGGTCAGCGGAGTTCCGCGGTCGCGAAGGTGATTGCCGAGCTGCGGCGGCATGACGCGACGTCGTACACGGTGGTCGTCGTCGCGACGGGTGAGGACACTCCCGGCCAGCAGTTCATCGCACCGTTTGCCGCAACGACGATGGGTGAGTGGTTCGCCGAGCAGGGCCGCGATGTGCTGATCGTCTACGATGATCTCACGCGCCACGCTCGCGCGTATCGGGAGCTGTCTCTGCTGCTGCGGCGCCCTCCCGGTCGCGAGGCCTACCCAGGGGATATCTTCTACCTCCACTCGCGCCTACTGGAGCGCTCCACACGCCTCAGCGAGGAGCTGGGCGGCGGATCACTGACGGCGCTGCCGATCATCGAGACGGAAGCGCAGAACCTCTCTGCATACATCCCAACAAACCTGATATCGATCACCGATGGGCAGATCTACCTGGCTCCGGAGTTGTTGCAGAAAGCCATCCTGCCGGCGGTGGATATTGGGAAGTCGGTTTCGCGCGTGGGCGGCAAGGCTCAGCTTCCGGCATACCAGTCGGTGGCGGGTGAGTTGCGGCTAAGCTACGCCCAGTTCGAGGAACTGGAGGCCTTCAGCCGGTTCGGAGCACGTCTTGATGATGAGACCGCGAGGACGCTGGAGCGCGGCCGGCGCGTGCGTGAGGCGCTGAAACAACCTCAATATGAGCCCCTGCCGCCCGCCGAGCAGGTGGCCGTCCTTCTGGCGGCCACGGAGGGGGTGCTCGACGACGTGGGTCTGGATGAGATCGCGAAGGCCGAGGCTTCGATCCGCCGGGCGGTGACGGCCGAAGCGCCGGCCGTCTGCAATCGTATCACGGCTGGCGAGCGGCTGACGCATGAAGAGCGAGAGCAGCTCCTCGATACCGCGCGCCGTGCGATCCACTCTCCATTCGAGGATGGCGCCGATGGAGACGCTTGAGACGCTGCGGCGGCGGATCGACTCCGCGACCGATCTCCGCTCGGTCGTGAAGACGATGAAGGCGCTGGCCGCCGTCAGCATCCAGCACTTCCAGGAGGCTGCCGCGGCGCTCCAGGAGTACGACCGCACCATCGCCGCCGGTCTTCAGGCGACGCTTCAGCACAGCCCCGAGAGCGTCGAGATCCCCCGTTCACCGGGGAAGCGGAGACTTGGGGTCATCGCCATCGGCTCGGATCAGGGCATGTGCGGGCAGTTCAACGAGGAGGTCGCCCGCCACGCGGTCGAGCACATGGAGAGCCTCGGCATCGGCCCTGATGATCGGATGGTGCTCGCCGTCGGCGTGCGGCTGGTGTTCGCCCTTGGGGACGCCGGTCAGCCCGTAGCGGAGACGTTCGCGATCCCCACATCGCTCTCGGGCACGACGCCGATGGTTGAGGATATCCTGGTGCAGGTGGAGGAGTGGCGCGCCCAGAGGGATGTCGATCGCTTCGTCGTCTACTACAACGAGCCGCTGACCTCTGCGAGTCACCAGCCCACCAGTCGGCAGATCATCCCCATTGACCTCGAGTGGATGCGCACACTTGAGAAGAGACCGTGGGGTAGCCGAAGCATCCCCCAGTTCACCGTCGACTGGACGGACCTGTTCACATCGCTGGTCCGTCAGTACCTGTTGGTGTCAATCTACCGGGCTCTGGTGGAATCGCTGACGAGCGAGAGCGCCGCCCGACTGGCTGCGATGCAGGCGGCGGAGAAGAACATCGACGATCGGTTGGCCGAGTTCGGCATGGCCTACCACCATCAGCGGCAAACCGCCATCACCGAGGAGCTACTGGACATCATCGGCGGCTTCGAGGCCCTTGGCGGACAGGACTGGTGATCTTGGGCGGTGGGTCGCCCACTCGTGCTTTGCACGCAGATCCGCGGGGTTGTCGGGCCGGAGCTTCAGGCTCTGCACCCCCGTGTTGATCCGCATCCGGGTTCTGAGGCTCGGATGGCGAAGCGTCGCTCCGAATGGCTGACCGTTCAGCCAGCAATCCGGGTACCCAGTCCGATATGGGGACCCCGGTCTCCGTCTGGTGCCGGTACGCCCCCGCGGTGGCGACGTCGATTTGTGGCGGGGCAAGGGCGGCCCAATACTGCCTCGAAGATTTGGGGTCCGCCTGTGCCCGCGGGTCTCCCGACCCGCGTCGTTGGAGCCGTTCGCGGGTCGGGTTTCCTAACCCGACTCCGTCATATCTTCATCGTTTCCGGGTGCCGCAACGCGGCATGAGCGGCTGCTCCGAAGATTCGCGTGGCATCGGCGTCCTCGCCGATGGAACGCCACCGCCGCCACGCGCGAGACGCGCGTGCGACGCTAGGGATCTTCGTGGTTTCTGGGTGCCGCAGCACGGCATGGACGGCTGCTTGGACTCAAAGGAGGCTGTGAGACCATATTGGAGAAACTGCGCATCGGCTTGCTGGCCAAGAAGCGGGGCAACTTCACAATCCAGGAGAAGTACACGAGCGTAGAGAGTGTCGTTGATGAGACGGACGCTGAAGTGCGACACCACCAACAGGCGTTGACGGAAGCGGGCTACGAGGTTCATGAGATCCGCTGGGGACTGGGCTTCATCGGCGAGCTGAAGGAATCGCAGGTCGACCTGGTCTTCAACATCTCAAGTCTGGTAGAGGCGGCGATCCTGGAAGAGCTTGAGCTGACCTACGTCGGCTCCGCCCCATTTGCGATCGCGGTCGCCACCGACAAGTCCTTAGCCAAGAAGCTCTGGCAACGCGTCGATCTACCCACCTCGCCGTTCCACGTGGCCCGAACGGAAGAAGACTGCGAGGTCTTCAAAGAGTCTCCTCCCTTCGGGTACCCGTTATTCCTCAAGCCCGTGGCCGGGCGCGGCAGCGCAGGAATAGACAGGACGTCCGTGGTCACCAACCACGAGGAACTGGTCACCGGGGTGCAGGCGAGGCTTCGAACCATCGGCCAACCGGTCCTCATCGAACGGTTTCTGCAAGGGCGGGAGGTTACGGTGGGCATCCTGGGCAACGCTGAAGACCCCAGAGTTCTGCCTCCGCTGGAGATCGTGTATCGCGAAGGGGACGCGACGCTGACCTTTGCGAAGAAAGCGCTGGACGACGATTCCTTCCTCTCTCCCGCGCCGTTGACTACGGAAGAGACCGAAACGGTGCAGCGGCTCGCCTGCCGGGCGTACCGCGCATTGGGCTTCAGGGACTACGGCCGCATCGACATGATGCTGACAGACGAAGGGCCGTTCCTGCTGGAAGGTAACACCTTCGCGGGTCTTATGTGCACGCCCCTGGAAATGCCTAACAGCTACTTGGGTATCATGGCTCGTGCGGCGGGGATGGACGGCGCAGGGCTGCTCGGCGAGATCGTCCAGGCCGCTGTGACACGACTCCGGCCCGCCGTCCCCTAGTCTGCTGTCTGTGAATGGCCTCCGGTTAAGGCGAGGCGCAGGCGGCCGAGGTCGGGGCGGTCGATGTGCTCATGGTCCCCGTCGGCGGCTTCTACACCATCGACGCCGCGAAGGCGAAGCGCGTTGTGGCTCAGCTCCAGCCGAGGGTGGTGCTGCCCATGCACTATCGCAGTGAAGCGATGGAGGGCAAGCGCTCGCCTCTGGCGCCGGTGGATGACTTCCTGGGCCTGATGGAGGCCGAAGCCACAGTGGAGAACGAGGGGCAGCACAGCATCACACTGTCGGCCGACGCTCTGCCGCAGGGTCGGCCGCGCGTCGTCGTCCTGGGCTGGAAGTAGCGGTCCGCCGCGCCACCCGGCTTCAGCGAAGGCCATCACATTCCGTGGACGCATCAAGTGAGGAGACCCAGAATGAGGATCTTCATAGCCGTTGACATGGAAGGGATCAGCGGGATCTTCCAGAGCGAACAGGTCAGCCCCGGTGGGCGGCTGTACGAGGAGGGACGTCGGTTCCTGACCCAGGACGTGAACGCATGCGTCGAGGGGTGCCTGGCGGGCGGCGCCGAGCAGGTGGTTGTTCGCGACATCCACGGCGGCGGCAACCACTTCCTCTGGGAGGAGCTCGACCCGCGCGCCGAGTACGTGCGCGGGAGCACCGACCGGGAACGCCTGCCGGGCATCGCGGAGTGCGCCGGACTGGTCCTGCTGGGCTACCACGCCATGGCGGGCACGCGCGAAGCCATCCTCGAACACACGATGAGCTCGCGACACTGGCAGAGCTTCCGCATGAACGGCCGCCTCATGGGGGAGGTGGGCATCGACGCCGGCATCGCCGGCGACCACGGCGTGCCCACGATCCTGGTCACCGGGGACGACAAGGTGTGCGCCGAGGCCGCCGAACTCCTGCCGGGCGTCGTCGTGGCGCCGGTCAAGACGGGGCTGTCCTGCCAGGGCGGGCAGCTCGCGGTGGGGGCTGTGCTGGGCATGATGGCCGCAGAAGCAGAACTGGGTGGTGATGTTGTCGGCGTCTAGGGCCGCTTCGAGAGCCTTGCCGGGGCCTTGCCGGCGGAGGGCGGCAGCCTTCTCGAAGATCCCCTCAGGTGAATCGGGTCGGAGGAAGATGCCGGGGTCGATGCCATAGAGCTTGCCGCAACCCAAAGCGAGCTGGCGGCTGTAGGTCATGCTCGGGCCGTTCACGAAGGTCTCCAGGCCCTGCGCGTGGACCTTGAGGTCAGCCATGGGCAACCCGAAGTGGCTGTGGGTGTCGACTCGCGGCATGGTCATCGCGGCTTCGCGGATCTCACTCATCTCGGTCACCGTGTCCCCTCCATGCTGTGCGCTCAGTTCCCCGACGGGCAGCAACATCGCCGCCGCAGTAGCCCCTGGGCCCAGGAGTGACTCCCGGTGGCCGATGTCGGTGGGTGATTCACCTCGCCGGTCTTCCTTGGTACCGCGCGTACTATTGTCGTCGAGGGGTCGACCCTCCTTCGGGAGCGGAGGGAGGCGTGTGAGGTGGCGATGCCACCGGGAAAAGGAGGAGGGGTGATCGGGAGGGGAGTCCGGAGTGCTTGCTGTAGCCATCGGTCTGCCGGTCCCGCGCCGAGAACTACGTTAGCCAGGCCCATTGCATTGGGCTACTACCCGAGTCGGCGCCCTCCGTTGTTGCGGGCTGGTAGAGCGAAGTTGCTCCGAGTCAGTTGCCCGCCTTGCCGGCCCACAGTCGAGCCCGCCTCCATGAATTGTGCTCCCTCAGCCTGTGTTCCGCTATGTGCACTCGGCAGGCCGACGCCGCCTGTCCGGCGAAACTGGCGGCCACACGCACTCACTCCGGGCCCGTTTGACGTCTGACGCAGGGGAGGTAGCATCCATGCGCGTTTGCATTCTCGCTGGGCTGGTCTTGACCACATCGCTCGGACTATGGCATACGGGACTAACGCAGGAGGCCGGGCAACCCGCTCCGGGCGGCTGGGTTGACATGTTCAACGGCAAGGACCTGACCGGCTGGGTCCCGATCAACTGCGCCCCAGATACCTTCACCGCCCGCGATGACATGATCGTGTCCACGGGCATCCCCACCGGGCTCCTGCGTACGGAGCGGCAGTACGAGAACTTCGAGATCGAGCTTGAGTGGCGCCACATGAAGTCCGGCGGCAACGCCGGGCTGTTTCTCTGGGGAGATCCCATCACCGCCCAGGGCACACCCTTCGCGCGGGGCATCGAGGTACAGATCCTCGACAACGGCTACAGCGCCAAGGGCAAGAACGAGTGGTACACGACTCATGGCGACATCTTCCCGGTCCATGGGGCGAGCATGACGGCCACCGGGAGGACCTCCGACAACGGGAGCCGCAGCTTCCCGACCGAAGACCGGTGCAAGGATTCACCGGAGTGGAACCAGTACCGCGTCGTCGCCAACGACGGCGAGGTCCGCTTGAGCGTCAACGGCAAGGAGGTTGCCGTCGGCCAGGACTGCCGGCCGCGCAAGGGCTACATCTGCCTGGAATCCGAGGGCTCTGAGTGCCACTTCCGCAACGTTCGCATCCGCGAGTTGCCGTCGACCGATCCTGAGCCGGACGAGATCGCGCTCCTTGATGAGGGCTTCGTATCGCTCTACACGGGCGTCGATCTGACTAACTGGAAGGCCGACGAAGGGCACGAGGGCCACTGGCAGCCAACCAACTGGCGGCTGACCTACGACGGCCAGTCCGAGGCCGCCGACAAGAACCTCTGGACTGAGAGGGAGTACGGCGACTTCCAGCTCATCTGCGATTGGCGTTGGACGGGGGAGGCCAGGCCCACCCAGCGTCCCGTCATCCTCCCCGATGGCAGCGATGCAGTGGATGAGAACGGACAGCCGGTGACGCAAGAGGTACCCGATGCCGGCGACAGCGGGATCTACCTCAGGGGCAACTCCAAGAGCCAGATCAACATCTGGTGCTGGCCGGTTGGCTCGGGCGAGGTCTACGGCTACCGCAAGGACGCCAACATGCCGCCCGAGGTGCGCGCCGGGGTGACTCCCACCGAGAGGGCGGACAACCCGATCGGCAAGTGGAACCGCTTCGTCATCACCATGCGCGGCGACCGGCTCACGGTGGTGCTCAATGGGAAGACCGTGATCGAGGAGGCTCAACTACCGGGCGTGCCCGAGAGCGGCCCCATCGCCCTCCAGCACCACGGAGACCCGATCCAGTTCGCGAACATCTTCATCCGTGAACTGCCGGCCGAGTAGCAGTGCGCAGGAGGCCCACGATGTCCGCCATCTGCCTGTCACTGGCCCTCACTGCGGGTAGCGCTCTCGCCGACGTCAGTCGGCCTGAGTACTCCCGCGCTGACCTGCCCGAGTTGAAGAAGCTGGACCGGGCCGGCGTGTTCGGCGCGCTGGGATCGTTCGACGAGCGCGGGGTGTCTGACGACGAGTTCGTCTCCCAGGCCCTCGCGCTGCTTGACCTCGAACGGGTGCCCGGACTGGCCGATGCCCGGCGAGCCGGCGACTGGCAGAAGGCGCTCGACGCCATCTACGAGGCCTGTCGCGGCGGGAGGGACGCTCCGAAGCGCACCCCGGTGAAGCCGGGGACGCTGGCCGTCGCCGACGACGCGCTGGAGCATCGCTTCACCTTCTATGGCGAGAAGCACCAACTGCCGTCGGCCATCGACTGGAACGCCAACCCCGGCACGGCGCACTGGGGGCACGACCTCAACCGTTTCACGTACATCTCACCGCTGGTCCGCGCCTATGTGGGCATCGGCGATGAGCGTTACAGCCGCAAGGCAGTGGATTTGATCCTCGATTGGATCGCCAAATGCGAGCAGGAGAAGTGCTTTGTCGGCACGCCTTATGTGTGGGGTTCGTACCTCAA
>CBFDAZ010000115.1:0-10694 GCA_965602825.1 uncultured bacterium | reverse complement strand
GTCCCTGAGCGACCCGCCGTGTCTTTGCCTTGCTCCCAGCAATCCGACGACCCGTAGGCCGTACCACGGGAGGAACGCGTCGGCATGGCGATGAAGGCCCAAGCAATCGGCCACATGCCAATCGCGTGTCAATGTGCAAGGCAGTTGGACATGAGCGCGGGCTCACCCGGGAACCATGAAGATAGGCGTTCTGCCGGCGCCTTCGGGGCCGCTACGCCGACGGGCCTGGAGACCCGTCGGCACGAACGACCTCCGAATCTTCGGCGCAGCCGCGCATGCCGCGTTGCGGCACCCGGGGACGATGAGGATAGCCGTTGGGCCAGCGTGGCGGAGCAGGAGCTCCGCCGTCACGGACGAATCTCAGATCGTCGGGCCAGCGCAACGCGGGGGCAAGCAGTGCCTGTGCGTGTTTGACGGATGCCGTTGCGTCACGATCATGAGGCGCTCGCGTAGGGAGGCAAGCATGCCGGGCGAATGCGCGAAGGAACGCGACGTGATCGGTGGCGGTGAACCGAGCTGGCTGGCGGACGCGATCGACCAGGCCGCTGACGTCGTATTCATCGTGGATGACCGCGATCGGATCTGCTATCTGAACCGGCGGGCAAGTGAGCTGACCGGCATCCCCGCGGACAGCCTTCTCGGCGAACCCATACTGAAGCTGGTCGAGCCGACTAGCCACGGAGCTGTTCTCGACGCTCTCCACGCTGCGCTCAAGAGGGACGAGCCCGGTGCCCAGTTGCTCGAGATGGCCTGGAACCGGATCGGGGCCGCCGAACCGGTCTACGTGGAGGCCGTGCTACATCCGGTGCAAACGGACAGCCAGATCGTCGGGTGCATCGGGATCGCGCGTGACGTCTCCAAGCGCCGGGAGTATCAGGCGGAGAGGCTGGCCTCCGAGCGCGTGGCGGCCGTCGGAGCCTTGGCTCAGTCCGCCGCTGACAAGATCAACAACCCGCTTGCCGTCCTCATCACACACCTTGGTGTGATGGAGCGGGCCGTCGCTGAGAGAAGACCGTGTGAGCCCGAATCGATCGAGAACATGAAGAAGGTCGTTGAGCGGATCGCGGAGGCAACTGAGGAGCTGGCCGCTGCGGCTGACACTTCGGTCCGCAAAGCCATCCTGGGCAGCGCTACGCTGGAACTGAGCAACCTTCTGCCGCCCAAGGACGACGACTCCGTCCCCGCCACCTAGTGGATCCGCGTTCTCCAACGATGCCCTGCGTGCCCTCCCGACAGAAGGGTCGCCCCAAATGGACATCGACCTGCGCTATGGCCGGCAGAACCTCGGGGTCACTCTTCCCGACGCAAACGTTCGTAAGGTCCTGCGTTTCCGGTCGCTGCCAGTGGTGGCCGATCCCGCCGGCGCTCTCCGCAACGCCATCCGCGCGCCGATTGGCTGCCCACCGCTCCGGGAGATCGCCTCGGGCAGGCGAGACGCCTGCATTGTTACCTCCGACATCACCCGTCCCGTCCCGAACGATGTCATCCTTCCCGTGCTCGTGGCCGAGCTGACCTCGGTGGGCATCGCGACGAGCGACATCACGATCCTCATCGGCACCGGCCTCCATCGCGCGAACACGCCTCTAGAGCTCACGGAGATGCTGGGGAGTAGGGTGATGGCCAGCGGCGTCCGCATACTGAACCATGTCGCCCGAGACGCGGACGCCCAGGTGCACCTCGGCCGGACCTCGCGAGACACGCCTGTCTACATCGATCGGACCTACGTCGAGGCCGATCTGAAGCTGACGGTCTCCCTCGTCGAACCGCACCTGATGGCCGGCTTCTCCGGCGGACGTAAGGCGGTCTGCCCCGGTGTCTGCGGCACGGAGACGATTCGTATCTTCCACGGGCCATGGTTCCTGGAGCCCGACAGCGCGTGTGCCGGCGTCATTGAGGGCAATCCGGTCCACGAGGAAGCCCTTGAGATTGCGGGCATCGCCGGACGGCCCGAGTTCACGGTGAACGTCACGCTGGACGAGTCGCGGCGGTTGACCGGGGTCTTCGCGGGGGAGCTGGAGGCTTGCCACATGGCCGCCGTCGGCCGGTCGGTAGCGCAGTCGAAGGTAGCGGTCGCCGAAGCCGTGGACATCGTCGTTACCACCAACGCAGGCCATCCGCTCGACCTGACCTTCTACCAGGGGGTCAAGGGCATGATCGCCGCCGCGCCAATCCTGAAGCCCGGCGGCACGATTGTCATTGCCCACGAATGCGCGGAGGGTATTGGTGGCGCCGAGTTCACAGAACTCATGCTCGCCGTCGATGACATGGAGGCCTACCTCGAGAAGACCTGGGAGCGCAGCTTCTTCCAGATCGACCAGTGGCAGCTTCACGAGCACGCCAAGGTCCTGCGCCAGGCGAGTGATATCCTGAGCCTGAGCGACGGCATTCCGCGCGATCAACTGTCGCAGTGCTTCGTCACCCCGATCGAGAGCGTCGAGGAGGGGGTGGAGATCGCTCTGGACAAGCACGGGGCGGAGGCGAGCATCGCCGTCATCCCCGAGGGCCCATACGTTCTGGCATGTGTGGAGGGAGACATGATTGACGGGCAGAAGTGTCGCGAGGGAACCCCATAGGCACCACAGACACGCAAGAGGGAGTTTGGGCACAGTGGGGCTGAAGAGATACCTGCAGACCCTGAAGAAGCAAACCCACCTCAGCGAACGCGGCTTCTACCCCATCCTCGCCCGGCACATCATCGGCGAGTTGCTGGGCTACCCAGAGGCTGCTTTCCGCGTCGAGCCGCGCCAGCAGCAGGGAATACCAGACCTTCAGTTGCTGACGGACGAGGGCGCCGCGTGGGTGGTTGGCGAGATCAAGCTCGACGATTCCGAAATACGTGACGACACAAAGCGCAACCACGTGTGGGTCGAGCAGGCAGCGGGTTACATCCGGCCCGAGACCGTGTACGTGTTGCTGGGCGCTCCGCGGACATGCTACGTGGTCGATGTCACCGGCCAACTGCGGGCGGGCGTCAGGATCGAGGATGACTGCCTGGTTGATGCGTGCACCGGCACCAAGCAGGACTTGTCAGACGCGCGCTTCCGGGCGCTTCTCTCGCCGGTCACCTACGAGGAGGCGACGAGTCAACAGAAGTACGAACGCTTCCACCGTGGCGAGGCGCCTTGCGGCTATATCGAGCTGACTGAGGAGACGCTGCCGCACTTCGAGGCTGTGTTCCAGTACGCGTCGGAAGCCCTGGTCCAGTATGCCCGCAAGGCGTGGGATCGACTCGCGGAGGGCCATCAGAGGTATCAGGCGGGACTGGCGGAGATCGAGGAGGCGCGGGCGAAGCTGTCCGGCGACGACGTGAAGGGGCACCAGGCTCTCGACAGCCGGCGCTGGCATCTCCGCAAGAAGCACCGGATCGCCCGCCAGATACACGAGGAGGACTACCCGCAGTTCCTGTACAGCCAGGCGTACGCCGGGACCCATGAGCCAGAGGCCTTCCTGGACATCTTCCTGGCAGACACGGCCTACGTCATCCTGAGCCGGCTGCTCTTCGTTCGCCTGTGCGAAGACCTGGGCCTGGTGAAGAAGAAGGTCAGCAACAAGGGGATCGCGGTCTGGCGCGAGCTGGTCACGAACCTCGATACCCAGTACCAGGATCTGCTGCAGGTGGCGTTCAAGGACGCGAGCCTGATCTACTCCAGGCTATTCGAGGCGACCGTCTTCGACTGGTGCACGGAGACGGACGGAGAACTCTCTCGGTTGCTCGAGGGTATCCTCTACCGGCTGAATGCCTTCGCCTTCGGCAATGTGGACCGCGATCTGCTGGGACGGATCTACCAGCGCTTCCTGCCGGCTCAGAAGCGCAAACGGCTGGGCGAGTTCTATACGGATGACGAGGTGGTTGACTACATCCTGTGGCGCACCGGTGTCACCGAGGACGAGCATATCGGGTCGCGCCTCATCCTCGACCCGGCCTGCGGGTCGAACACGTTCGGCACCCGGGCGGCCGTGCAGCTCCTCGCCCGCTTCGGCGATGGCCCTCCCCAACACCAGATCGAGCGCGTTCGCGATGTGCTGATCGGGTACGACATCAACCCCTTCGCAGTATTCATCGCGCAGATGAGCCTCCTCTTCACGCTACTTCCGCAGTATCGGGACACGAAGGCGGCGAACCCCGAGTTCCACATGCCCGCATTCCAGGTCCACTGCATCAACTCACTGCTCGACTACCGTCAAGCGGATCTCGCCGGGGTGAACGAGCGCGCTGTTGACGGGCTTCCCGGGGAGGAAGGCCGCTACGACTACGTCGTCGGCAATCCCCCGTATGTCAGGAACGAGCGCGTCCCGCCGCAGGATCGAGACATGCTGGCCGATGCCTATTCGGCCGTAAGGTACAAGAATACGGACCTGGCGGCCTACTTCGCCTACAGGGGGCTGAGGCGCTGGCTAAGGCCGGACGGCAAGCTGGGCATGGTTGTGTCAATCGGCCTGGCGAACAGCGATGCCACAAGCAGACTCCGCCGCTACTTGCGGAAGTGGCGCATCGACGAAGTCGTCTCGCTCGAATGGATGGCGCCCGAGCTCTTCGCCGGTGCTGACATCGTGCCCATGCTTGTCTTTGCGTCCCGGACTGCGCCGAAGAAAAGCGACACCATCACCATCGTCTCCGGCCTGCGGGACAAGGCAGACCTGCGCCGTTGCGTCGACGATCCCAAGTTCCGTGAGGAGCACAGCTCCAGCATCTCGAGAGAGGAGTGGCAGGACCTCAGTCCGTTCGGGGACTGGTGCCTGGAGGTCACGCAAGAGGACGCACCCATTCTCCAGAAGCTGCGAGCACGAGACAGCATTGGCAAGGGACGCGTTGGTGCCGCTCACTACGGGATCAAGGTCGGGTCGCGACGCGCCAGTGAGGCGGCGTTGCTGCCTCGCGCTGATGCGGGCGAGGGCTGCTTGCCCTTCCTGAAGGGACTCGACGTCGTCCGCTGGGGAATCTCCGAGCCCGACAATGCCTTCCGGCTGGACCAACTCGACGCAGTCAGTGATCGGTCAATCTGGAATGCACTCCGCCGTCCACCGGATCGAGCTGGGCCGTCAATTGCGGGCTCCGCCCCAGATCCTCCGGCCTGCGTGGTGGTTCCGGGGGTGTACGTTACACTAACATCGGCGGTGATATCACCAGCCTCGGCCACAGCCAACAACAGCGTGATCGTTGTGGTCCCGCACTCTGCTACGGCACACGCGCTCTGCAGCGTCATCAACAGTCTTCCGGCCCGCTACTTCCACTTCCTGACGATGCGGGCTGGCATCCTTCTTCGTCGCCGAAGTACTATCTATCCGCGGACTATCGAGAGCCTGCCCTGGCCGGAACTTGACGATGCGGGCCTGCGCCGCCTGGATGAGTTGTCCCGCGAGGCGCATGGCATCTGTGCGGGAGCGGATGTTGACGAGGTCCGGCTGGCCGCTGCGATGGCTCAGGACTGGTCGGACACACGAAGAGCAGCCGTCCTCCTCGACTTCGCGGAATGGCCAGAGGAGCTCGATGCGGGGGCCGCTGCTCTCCGTCGCCCGGAGTTGGCGGCAGATGAGCTTGCCATCGGCAAGATCCGCGTGCGAGGGGACACCGCGGGCCTCAAGCTCCTCCTGTGGCTCATGCAGGGCCACGCAGTGCCAGTAGACCGAGAGGCTGCCGGCGCACTCGAACTCCCTCGCGATCCCGCTGACCGGGACCAGGCCGTCCAGGCCATCGAGAGGCGTGTTGCGTCTCGCGGGGCTCTCATGGACCGGTTGCTGGAAGCTGAGGGCGAGATCGACGAGTTGGTGATGGACGGGCTTGGTCTGTCAGCCAAGCAGAAGCAGTACCTCCGCGAGCGCTGCGAGGAGTTCCCCCTTTCGGAAACGGTCATGCGACCACGCTACCTGTGGAGCGAGGATCGCAAGAGGCAGCCGCTCAGGAGGTACGAGAAGGGCAAGCGCTACCTCTGAGCTGGAGAACAGCCCGCGTCTGCGGTACTGACTGAGGGTACTGCTATCGCTCGGGGCTGCCTTGATTGCGGGCCGCCGGGTACCATCCCTTGAAGATCGCCCAGCTCACCTACTCCTACAAGCCGATCATCGGCGGGGCGGATGCCTACGCCGATCTCCTGTGCACGACCCTCAGAGAGAGAGACCATGAGGTGTGGGTGTACCAGCGGGCCGCCGATACCGACGACCCATTCGTCCGCACGGCTCCACGCTGGCAGCGCCCGCTCGCCCCACGGGATTTCTGGCTGGTGCCCTGGTGGCTCCGGGCGCGGGGCGAACTGGCCGGCATGGACGTGCTGATCGCTCACTACCCCAACTACTGTGCCCCGGCGTACTCCCATCCACAACTGGTCGGCCTATCGCACGGTGTCACCTGGGACGACGCGCCGGACTCGTGGCGGGCCCGGCGGAAGAAGCGGATGGCCGAGGGTGCGTTCCGCCGATGTGGGCGGTTCGTCGCGAATGACACGTTCTTCCTGAGGGAGATGGGCCTGGATATCGCGCCCGGCGAGCGGCTTTTCGAGGAGATCGCGCCCGGACGGTGGTTCATCCCGAACTGCGTGGACACGCACCGGTTCTCACCGGCTGACGACAACCCCACCTCGGAACGAGAACCGGTCGTCGTTGTGCCCCGCAATCTCTATCGCAACCGCGGCGTGCACCTCGCGGTGCAGGCCTTCGGCCTGCTCAGCGGCGAGCACCCACACCTGCGCATGGATCTGGTGGGCGCCGAAAGCCAACCCGACTATGCCCGGGAGATCCGCGCCATGGTTGTCGCTCTCGGCCTGCAGGACCGAGTGCGCTTTGCGGGGAGTGTACCGTGGGGCGAGATGCCGGGAGTGTACCGTGAGGCTCAGGTCTGCCTGATACCGTCCGTGTGCGGTGAGGGGACGTCTCTCTCGGCCCTGGAGGCCATGGCTTGCGGTACCGCGACCATCACCACCGATGTCGGAGGCCTGCCGGATTTGCCGACCGTCCACTGCCGGCCGACAGCGGAGGGTCTGGCCCGCGTGATACGCGAGGTATTGGGCAAGCTCGATGAGGTCGCCGGGCGGCAGCGAGCCGAAGTGGTGGAGACATTCGGGATCGAGCGGTGGAAGCTGGCCTGGGCGCGGGTTGTGGAGGAGTGGTGAGGGGCCGGACAGGCTGGAAAGCCTGTCCTATACGGCGGAAGCCTGCCTTACGCTTGCGACACGGACAATTGGGCCTTGCAATGGGTGTTTCGCGATGGTATTCTAAAACTCGCCCGGATGCAGAGATGACCCCGCCTTAGTCCGACAGGAAGGCAGGCCCGTTCGATGGCGACACGCTTTCCGAAGTGGCCTCCCCACTTGGCTGCGCCCCCGTTCGGCCGACGCCAGAGCGTTGTGCGTCTGCTGGCCCGGAAGAAACAGGTTCTGGTTCCGTCGCGGACGGTCTTCGAGCCGCCGACCGATCTCTATGAGACGCAAGAGGCGGTTGTCGTGCGCATGGAGATCGCCGGGCTGAAGGGCGCCTCCGGCAGCGTGTCGATAGAGATCCAGGACGATGTACTGACCGTGTCGGGGGAGCGCGAGGACCCGGCGACAGGGACGGCGCGGCGGTATGAACAGATCGAGATCGAGACCGGATCCTTCGAACGCACTGTCCACTTGCCTTGCCCGGTTGACGAGACGGCCGCCTCCGCGAAGTACGAGGACGGCTTCCTGGTGATCCGATTCCCCAAGTGCCAGCCGGCTCCGTCCGTTCCTCGCAGCGTGAAGATAGAGTAGTCCCTCCGCGGGCGACAACTCGGCGCTTCTTCGAGCAGCCAGGAGTGGTGGTCTCATGGTCGAGCCCCAAGACCCACAAGCGGCGGCGGAGATACCGTCACAGCTTCCCATACTGCCCCTGCGAAACACGGTGGCCTTCCCGTTCATGATGGCGCCGCTCGTCGTGGAGGAAGGCCCCGAAGCACAACTCGTGACAGATGTCGCCACCTCTCACAAGACCCTTGCCCTCGTGACCGCGAAGGACACGGAAGCAGAGCACCCGGGCCCGGATGACCTTCACGATCTGGGAACCGCGGCGCTGCTTCACCGGATGATCCGGATGCCTGACGATACGCGGCGACTGCTGGTCAAGGGCATCGCTCGCGTGCGTGTTCTCCGCGTTATCCAGACCGATCCGTACATGATCGCCGAGGTCGAGGAGGTCGAGGACGTCTTCGTCCAGGACGAAGAGCTGGAAGCGATGCGGCAGAGCCTGCTGAACACCTTCCGCGACATTGTGGAGTTCTCCCCCCAGCTTCCGGCTGAGCTGTACGTCCAGGCGCTGAACATGGAGTCACCGAGCGTCCTGGCCGACCTGGTGGCCGCGAACCTCAACATCGGCGTTCAGGAACGGCAGGCGGTGCTTGCGACGATCGACGTGAGGGCGCGGGTGCGGAACGTCGCGGAGCTGGCGACGCGCGAACGGCAGATGCTGGACCTGGCCCAGCAGGTGCAGGAACAGGCGCGGGGGGAGATGGACGAGGCGCAACGGGAGTTCTTCCTGCGCCAGCAGCTCAAGCAGATTCAGAAGCAGTTGGGCGAGGATGACACCGTTTCGCAAGAGATCGAGGAACTCGAGAAGAAGATCGAGGAGGCCGGGATGCCCGAGGCGGCCCTGGAGGCCGCGAAGCGGGAACTCGACCGTCTGCGCCGCATGAACCCGGCGGCCGCCGAGTACACCGTCGCCCGGACTTACCTTGACTGGCTGGTCGAGCTGCCCTGGAGCGAGACAAGCGAGGATAAGCTCGATGTGAAAGCAGCCCAGAAGATCCTGGACGAGGACCACTACGACCTGGACAAGGTCAAGGAACGGATCGTCGAGTACCTGGCGGTGCGCAAGCTGAACCCGGAGATGAAAGGCCCCATCCTGTGCTTCGTCGGGCCTCCGGGCGTGGGTAAGACGTCTCTGGGGCGATCCATCGCTCGCGCCCTCGGCCGCAAGTTCCACCGCATCTCGCTCGGAGGCGTGCGGGATGAGGCGGAGATCCGGGGCCACCGCCGCACGTATGTGGGTGCGCTGCCCGGCCGGATCATCCAGGGCATCCGGACGGCCGGCACCAGCAACCCGGTCTTCATGCTGGATGAGGTCGATAAGCTGGGGGCGGACTTCCGGGGCGACCCTTCGGCCGCGCTACTTGAGGTTCTGGACCCGGAGCAGAACCACTCGTTCAGCGATCACTACCTGGAGGTAGCGTTCGACCTCTCGAAGGTCATCTTCATCACGACTGCCAACGTCCTGACGACCATCCCGCCGGCCCTGCTGGACCGGATGGAGGTCCTGACGCTTCCCGGTTACACCGAGGAAGAGAAGCTGCTGATTGCCAAGCAGTTCCTCATCCCGCGCCAGCGCACTGAAAATGGACTGACCACTTCGCAGTTCAGCATCTCGGATGCTGCGGTTAAGATGGCCATACGCGAGTACACGCGAGAGGCCGGTCTGCGCAATCTGGAGCGCGAAATTGGGAACCTCTGCCGCAAGACGGCCCGCAAGGTCGCCGAAGGCGACGGGGAGCCTCCGCGGATCAGCAAGAAGGTCGTGAGGGAGTACCTCGGCCCACCGCGCTTCTACCAGGAAGTGGTCAAACGGGCCAAGGTGCCGGGAGTCGTCTGCGGGCTGGCGTACACGCCCAGCGGCGGCGAGGTGTTGTTTGTGGAGGCGACGCGGATGCCGGGCAAGAAGGGCTTCACGCTAACCGGTCAACTCGGCGAGGTGATGCAGGAGTCGGCCCAGGCGGCGCTGTCGTGGGTGCGCTCAAACGCGAAGAAGCTCGGCATCGACCCGGACTTCTACGACAAGTCCGACATCCATGTTCACGTTCCCGCCGGACAGATCCCCAAGGACGGGCCTTCGGCCGGAGTGACGATTGCCGCGGCCATCACCTCGCTTTTCAGCGGGCGCAAGGCAAGGCCGAATGTTGGGATGACGGGGGAGATTACGCTGCGCGGACAGGTCCTCCCCATCGGCGGCGTGAAGGAGAAGAGCCTCGCCGCCCGACGTGCGGGGCTGGATACTATCGTCCTCCCCAAGCGGAACGAGACCGACCTGGAGGATCTGCCCGAGGAACTCCAGCGCGAGATGGAGTTCGTGCTCGTCAACAGCGTGGCGGAGGCGATCGAGGCGGCCCTGCTGCCGGACGGGCAGCGGTAGGCCGGTCGGTTCGCAACGAACGACTGACATAGTCGGTTCTCCCGGGCGTTCCCCCTTTGCCCGTCACACCACCGTGCATCCCGACCCTTCACGACGGGTCGGTTGCTCGACGGCACGAGCATTGCTCAGCTAGCTCTGACAGGCGGGCCAGAAGAAGGTGGCGCGGCGGTAGCGGCCCTCGCGGATGAAGTGGATGCGAGTGCCGCATCGGCATCGAGCGTCTCCGCGCTCCGAGCGGCGAACCTTCGAGGCAGCCGCTCATGCCGCGAGGCGGCACCCAGAGACGACGAAGATAGCAATAAAATAGGACAGTCCCCTTTTCCGATGCCGTTCGTTGTCCGTGGCCCACGGGGCGGAGCCGGAGCTCCGCCCCCACGAACGACTCCCAAATCTTCGGGGCAGTTCAGACGCGCAGCCCGCTTACGGAGGAGCGCACCTATGGGGATCGAGCTGGTGGACCTGAAGGGTACGCCCCGCGACATGGGGGTAAGGCACGGTCAGCTTCTCGCCGAGGGCGCCCGAGCGATGTGTGAGGCGCGCATTGAGCTCTCCCTGAGAGCAGGCGC
>CBFDAZ010000114.1:0-10694 GCA_965602825.1 uncultured bacterium | reverse complement strand
CAGACGCTCAAGAACGACGTTTGGTCGTCGCCCGACGGCAAGACGTGGAGACTGGAGACGGAGCACGCCGGCTGGTCGAAGCGCACCCACGCCCAGGCCATTGTGTTTGACGGCAAGGTCTGGATCATGGGCGGCGGGCGCTGGCACCCGGAGACGGTCCCGCTCAACGATGTCTGGTGCTCCGAGGATGGGGTGAACTGGACGCAGGTCACCGCCGCCGCGCCGTGGGCGCCGCGGATGTGGTTCTCACTGGTCGTCTACCGCGACCGGATGTGGGTCCTTGGCGGCTGGTCCCGCGAGCACGGCAACTTCGGTGACGTCTGGTATACCAAGGACGGGAGGAGCTGGACGGAGCTGAAGTCGGATGTCATCTGGACGGCCCGCCACGAGCACTCCACCCTCGTCTTCCAGGACCGGATCTGGGTCGCCGGCGGATATGCCGACTCGCTGAACAGCGAGGTGTGGACACTGGAGGTCCCGGAAGGTCGGTTGGGGGAGGAGTGAAGCCAGGGAATCTCATCCCGAGACCGGCTCGGCGATGAGGCGAGGCCTGGCTTCGCGGACCCGGAGCAAGGCGGACTTCCGCTGCGCTGCTCGCCCTGACATTCTGTGTCGCCGCAGCAGACGGCAAAGGTGCCCTCCGCTCGATGGGTCTCGCCTAGTGTTTGCCGGGCGCCAGGGGCACTCCTCGACGCTCGTAGGTGGCGTAGGCCTCCATGGCGATCAGCTTGGGGTCATCCAGCGCCAGCGGCTCACCCTCCAGAGGCTGCTGGAGACACCAGTTGATCATGTCCCGCAGGGGGATCACCCGGCCGAGTTGCTGCTGGAACTTGGGGTATGTCTCCGGGTGGGTGTTGGCCGCATTCGGGTGGCACTGGGCACAGGCGACGCCATTGGTGCCCAGGTCGGCACTGACCCAGAGCTCGCGGCCCTGCTGCACAACGGTCATGTACTCGTTCTCCCAGCGCTCGAGGTCCTGCTCGGTCGGCTCATCGGCGTGCACCAGTAAGACCATCGCGGCGCCCGCGAGGACCAGTACCCCCAGAACAGCGATCAGAAGCGTTCTCATCACCGATCCCTCCCTCTAGTAGTGGATCTGGCCTGGGATCCGCTTCGCCGGATCCTGGAAGTCACGGTCCTCGGGTCGCCCCCTCGCCGGGTTGAAGGCCACGACTCGGTCGGTGTTATTGGTCAGACTGTATCTCATGGTGACGCGGCCGGTCTCCATGCCGACGGACTGCCAGCCTGTCGCATCGCGCTCGAAGAAGGGGTCGGCCCGGCTCATTGGCGCGGTCATCTTGGGGAAGTTGGGCTTGGCCTGAGCGTAGGTCTCCGGATACGGCCAGGGCCAGGCGGTGGCCATCACCGCGTGGAACGTGATGTTGCCGATCTGGTTGTACTGGATCTGGTGCACGTGACCGTAGACCACGGTGACCGTCTTGAAGCGCTGAAGAGTCTTGCGGACCGGTTCGGCGTCATCGGTCCAGAAGTTCCAGCCCTTGTAGATCTTCTGGATCGGCGAGTGTGAGAATACGACCACCGGCGTCAACCGGTCGATCTTCTCCAGGTCCTTGCGCAGCCACTCCCGCTGCTCTTTTCCCACCATGAAGGGGGAGCCGTTGGGGTTGTCGAGGCCCGCCATCTCCAGCATGCGCTGCTCGGCGGTCGGCCAGCGGTTGTGGGTCCACTCGTCGGTGGTCAGGATGCTGTTGAGCACCACGAAGTGGACGCCCTTGTGGTCGAAGCTGTAGTAGTGAGGTCCGAACAGCTCCGACCAGTACTCACCGAGGTCGAGGTAGTAGTCGTGTTCGCCCATGACGCAGTGGGTCTCGTACTTCAGCTCCGACAGCATCTCGGCGCCGTGGTCGAGTTCCGCCTTGGTGCCGAGCTGAGCGAGGTCCCCGCCGAACATGACGAAGTCGGGCTCGGGCTCAAGCAGGTTCACCTCCGCCACGGCCCGGATCAGCCCGCGGTCCCAGTTGCGGACGAACTCGGTGCCCTTGATATGCTGGATGTGCGAGTCAGAGATATGGGCGAAGGTGAAGCTCTCGGTCTGGTCCGCAAAGGCCAGCTCCACGACACCAAAGGGCAGGGCGGCTGCACCCGCGGCCGCGCCAACGGTCCTGAGGAAATCGCGACGGCTGGAACGGTGCTCAGTCATCGCTCGCACCTCCTTGGGTCGCCTCGAGCAGGGGTAGGAATTCGGGGCCGGTGAGGGCCTCCATAAAGGCGACCAGGTCGTCGATCTCTGCGTCCGTGAGGTTGAGCGGGCGAATGCCGCCGCTCAGGAAGTCGTTGACCGGATCACCCTCCTCGGTCACGCCGCCGTTGTTGTAGTGGACCACGACGTCGCGGAGCGTCTCCAGGCTGCCGTCGTGCATGTAGGGGGCGGTGACAGCCACATTCCGGAGGGTGGGCGTCTTCAGGGCGCCGATGTCATCGAAGCCGCGCGTCACCACGAGGCGCCCCAGCTCGGAGGTGCGCTTGTCGGTCAACACCGCCACATCGACCTCGGATGCCGTCGCCTCGGCCTTGATGAACTCCTTGGCCAGCGCCGGTACGTCGTCCTGGATATCGTTGATCCCGACCCCGATGTTGTGGAAGCGGTTGTCGGTGAAGAGAGCCTGCGTCTGCTCGATGAGATGGCACGACACGCAGCGGCCCTTGTTCACGAAGAGATCGAGGCCGCGCTTCTGGGCATCCGTAAGCGCGTCTTCCTCGCCCCCGAAGTAGTAGCGATCGAAGGGCGAGTCCGCGGAGATCTGGGTCCGCTCGAAGACCGCGATGGCCCTGGTGACCTCCGTCATCGTGACGTTCTTCCCTCGCTTGCCGAAGACGTCCCGGAACTGCTTGACGTATTCCGGGTCAGTCCGGACGATCTCCAGGATCGGCTCGTGGTCCTTGAGCCCCATCTCGACGGGGTTCACGAACGGGTGAAGGGCCTGGTCTTCCAGGTCGGGCGACCGGCCGTCCCAGAACATCGTCTCGAAGTAGACGGCGTTCACCACGGTAGGAGCGTTGCGCGTCCCGGTGAGCTTCTCGATCCCCTCCGAGACCTTCAGAGGGCTGTCGGTGAACGCTTTCTGCGCGTCGTGGCAGGTCGCACAGCTGACCTCCCCCGTGGAGCTGAACCGCTTGTCATTGAAGAGCTTCTCGCCCAGCGCGATCTTCTCCGGCGTCTGGGGGTTATCCGCCGGTACGGGCGGGGAAGGCAGCCCCAGGGGCGCCGTCTCGCGTGGCTGCTGTGCGCCCAGGGCGGCCAGGCCCAGCAGCAGGCTCACGACGAGGAGCCACCCAATCCGGGTCCGGTTCATTCGCCATCCTCCTGTCTGCTGCAGCGGCGGCGCAGGCCGCAACGCTGCACGTGGGGTCCGGCCGGCATGTATCAAGCTCACTCGGCCCAGGCACACAGGGTCCTGCAGCGCCCTGTCGCTTGGGCGGCCCGGGTGCGTACCGCTCTGTAGATACATGCCGGATGCGTCAGTGATTCGGGCGGATGAGGTGCCGGTGGCTAGCGGTGTTCGAATCGCTCACCCGCAGCGACGCGTGGTCGCCGGGACTTGCGGGGTCGACGGAGATCCCCGTGCGCAACGCAAGCCCATGGATTCGCGCAGCGAGGCTCCAGGCGAGGTTGGCGGCCCCCGGCTCGCCCATCGCGCTTCAACAGCAGCAACACCCCAGAACAGACTAGCGCCTTCAGGCCTCGCCCGATCGGCCGCGCTAGCCCGCTGCGCCCATGCGCTCTGGGGTGTCCGGGGCCGCGTTTCGTGCGGCGTTACTGGACAAACCTCACATCATCGAGCCAGAGGGTGTTCAGTGTCACGGGCGTCTCACCCATGGCGGAGACGTCCGCGAGCAACAGCTCCTTCGCCTGCGCGATGTCGAGCTTCCCGTTCTCGTCGGTCGAGTCATCGGCCAACACCATCTGATCCAGCGCCAGCTCGTAGGTGGTGAACTCATCGCCGGCTTTGATCTGAGCCATCGTCTGGTACTTCGACTCATCAAGTTCCTTGATCTCGATCAGCAGCGTCGTCGAGACCTCGGAGAGGTATGAGAAGCGCAGGAGCGTCGAGCCCTCCAGCGGCACGCCGCGCAAGCCCGTCATCATCAGGAACACCTTCATCGGCGGGAGGTCGTAAGTGACACGCAGACTGTATTCGCCGTCCGTCTTCCACTCCGCATCGTAAGCCGTCTCAATCCCCTTCCCCCCGAGCGTCACCCACTGCAGCGGCGCCGACTCAAAGGAGTCAATCTGGACGGCCTTCTGGCCCGCCACATCCGTCTCGATCCAGCGCGGGTCCACGCCCTCGGTATCGACCGACATGTCATCCAGCCACAGCATGCGTGGCGAGAGATCAGGCGTGACAACGAAGGGGACCTGCTCTGCAAGCGCGGCAAGCATCGCCACCATGTCCGCGACCATGATGGCCTGCACCTGGCCGGGGTCAAGCTGTCCGTTCTCGTCGGTGCTATCGTCGCCGAGCTGAAGCTCATCGAGGTCAAGGGCGATCTCCTGCCAGCGGTCCGGCAAGCTCGTGAAGCCGGTGTTGTAGCTCGACCCATCGCCCTCGACGAGAGCCACCATGATGATCGTCTGACCGGTCGACTTGAGGTGCATGCGGAGGCTCTGTGCGCCCGCCAGACCCGCGGGCACCTGCCCCATGACGCCCGAGATCGTGCCCACGGCAGGAGTGAACGACAACTCCAGAACGCCGTTCCCCTCCTCGCGGACGACGTTCGCGTCGGCGGTTGATGACACTTGCGAGGCCGGGTCGATGGCGCTCCACCCGGTGACGTCGCCGTCAAACAGCCATTCGGCGACCGGCGCCTGAGCACCGGCAACGCCGACGAACGCCGCAACGAGTGCGGCCACGAGTGTCAGTCTGGACATTGGTAGATCCCCCTCATATTACGGTTGCGGCTATCTGTCACTTCCAGGAGGCATACACTGGAGGCGCGCGCGGTGTTACGCGAGAAGGCCTCTCCGTCCCCGGTAGCGAAGTTCTGTCCCGCAGGATGCACCGTTCTGCGGATGGCGGAAGTGCCCGGTACGGGGCGTTCGCCGTCTGAGGCACAAACACGCGCGCCAGACGGACCGTCATCGAGGACGATGGGGTCAACGTCGAGGCGGAGAGAGTGATGCTGGCGGAGGGGTCGGCGTAGGCATGGGGTCCGGCGACTCTCTGCGCTGCAGCGCCGAACCGGAGGAGGGCTTTCCAGTGGTTTTCACGATAGTTGTGGTGTTGTGTCTACTGACGCCGCCGGCCGCGCAGGTTGCTCCGGCCGATCCGGTCCTCATTGAGGACGTTCCGAAGGTGGGTTGGCGGGCACGGCAGTTCAACCTCCCCATCTCCGCGCTCACAGCAGCGCTCCAGACCATGGGCTGCAAGGCCACGTACGAGGAGCTCATGGTCGCCTCGGGTGCCGCGTTCTCCACCGTTTGGGAAGCGGGCCACTCGTGGAAAGTCGTCGTGACGGCTGCGCCGGAGGATTTCGTGGTCAACGGCGCCGCCGCAGTGGGCGCTGAAGCCGAGCGGAGAGCTTTCGACAGCGAAGAGCAGCTACGGACCGCGCTCCGGGAGAGCATCGACGAACAGCGCCGAATCGTGGCCGACCTGGAGCACCGCAACGCGCTTGAGCCGGACGACGTCTGCTTCTCGCCGGACGGACAGCGCATCGCATTCTCGGCGCGGGTCTGGGACTGGGATCCCGAGCGTCCTCCGGCAACGCTGATCTGGACCTCAGCGCTGGACGGGAGCGACCTGAAGCAGATCACACCATGGGATGACTCCCCCGTGCCGCTGGCGGGCGGGTGAGCAAGCCTCCACTTCGCGTCCGGCGCTCGGGTCGGCCGATGCGCCCCCGGGGCCTTCGTACGGGAGCGGCATCGTTTGAGGAGGGCCACAGGTGAGTGCAAAGACTCTGGCAGGGATGTTCGTTGTCTTGCTCGCGATCGCTATCGCGGCGTCGTCTCAGGAGCAGCCTTGGCAGCGCCCGGGCACACGCCTCGGCCAGGAGATAGCCGGGCCGGCTGGCATCACGCTGGTGTGGGTGCCGGCAGGGACGTTCCTTATGGGCAGCACGCAGGAGGACTTCGACTGGGTCGCTGAGGAGCTTGGCTGGATCCCCAGTTCATACGACCACGAGAAGCCTGCTCACGAGGTGGAGCTGAACGGTTTCTGGCTTGGCAGGACCGAGGTGACGGTTGCTCAGTGGCAGGCGGCGATGGGAAGCGTTCCGCCAAACAATGACCTGGGCGTAGACCACCCGGTGGTGCGCGTGAGCTGGCAGGACTGCCAGGACTTCTGTGGCAAGGTCGACCTGTCGCTGCCCACCGAGGCCCAGTGGGAGTACGCGGCCCGGGGCCCCGAACGACGACAGCTGCCCTGGGGCAACGAATGGGACGGCTACAGGTGCTGTCACCCCGGCAATCCGGCTGACTCCGGCCGGACCGCTTCCGTCGGGAGCTTCCCGGACGGTGCGAGCTGGTGTGGGGCTCTCGATATGGCCGGGAACGTCTGGGAATGGTGCGCGGACCGGTATGGGGGCGGATACTACGGGCAATCCGAGCGGCAGAACCCCACGGGACCGGACATCGGGCCCAAACGGGTGTTGCGTGGCGGCTGCTGGCTGCAGAACTACGCCTTCTGCCGGTCCTCGGGCCGGTACTACCACGACCCCAGGATACGGAGTGACCGCTGCGGCTTCCGCGTGGTGGCAGTACCTCGCTGATGCCCTCAGCCTCCGCGGCGCAGGCCGAGCCGGGCGAACAACAGGGAGGGTTGAGCATGTGGACGACAGTAGTGCCCGTCGCTCTCGCCGCTCACGTGGCGGTGGCATCCGCGGAGCCGTTGCCTCCCCCATACTACATCGGCGAGGTTCTGCCAACCCCGAAGCAGGCGACCTATTACGACGCGTTCCTGGAGCTCTACGACGTGAAGGCGGGCAAACCGCTGGCCACGATCGTGATCGACGAGGAGCCGGCGGAGGCACAGAGGCTGGCGGTGGAGGAGCTTGTTTCGAGGATCCTGGAGTTGGCGGCTGCCGACGAGTCGATCCCGATCACAGCCCAGATGCCAACTGGCGGCGCCGTTGTCAGGTTCACCTGCCAACGCGGTGCACTTCTCTCCGAGGACGATACCGCGGCCATGCAGACGGTCGGCGAGCAGGGCTACCTGATACGGAGCGCAGAGACCGAGCCGGCGCCGATGGTCCTGGGCGCTGCCAACGGAGCCCCTGGTATCTACTACGCGGCCCAGTCGCTTAAGCAGCTTCTCGTGGCGTCGGACGGCAAGGTCCTGCTCCGGCGCGCAGACATCACCGACTACCCGACCTTCGAGCACCGCTCCACCTATGCCAAGGTCGCGGAAGCCGCGTGGCTCGGGTTCTGCAAGTACAACGTGTTCGTCGGCTTCGGATACCACGGCCGGGACAACTGGCGGCTGCCGTACCACCGCGTCGGCGGGTGGAACCGGGCGGGCTGGGAGTCCCTCCGCGGCGATGGCTACGGAGAGCGGCTGATGGCGCGGCACAAGCCCCACTCGGGCCGCAGGTGCGCACGACTGGAGCTGATGGAGTACAAGCCCACCGGACCGGGAGGGAAGCCTGACTTCATCTCGACGGGACTAGTGCTGGGCGGGAGCGATGGCCGCGAGGGCAAGGACGCGCTGGCAGGCGAGCCGGGGAAGTACGACCTGACGTTCTGGCTCCGCGGAGACGTGCCGCAGGTGGACGTGGAGGTCGTGGGATGGACGGCGGAGGAGGGGACACCGGACTCCCGCACGGTGATCTCCACAGACTTGGGCCCGCTGCTGCCCGTCGCTGAATGGCGGCAGTATGACGCGAGCTTCGTGCTGGGCGAAGAGGTCAAGCGGTGGGCGGTTCTCTTCGGGGTCACGGGGCACAGGGAGGCCGGCTACCACCTGGGCCAATGCCTCTTCCTGGATGACGTGGTCCTCACTCGGCAGGGCTCGGGCGAGAACCTCGCCTGGAGTGGCAACGCGGAGGGGTCGTATGCAAACGGGATCGCAGAGGGGCTCGGGTGGGCGCTTCCGCGAGGATTGACCCCGGTGCAGTCGGTGTGGCCGCTGAATGTGAAGGGATGGGAGGACGGCGGCAGGCTGAAGATCAGGTGCTCTGACGCCCGAGACATCGACGCCCTTGCGGAGACCCTTCGCGTCAGCCTGGATCTGGGAGCCACGTGGGTGAGACTCGGCCTGGACGACCACTCCTCCAAGCAGCGACCCGAACGGCTTCACTACGTGCTCACCCAGAAGGCGGACAGGGAGGTATTCCGGTCCCTGGGGGAAGCCCATGGGACGCTCGTGCGGGGGCTGTACGAGAGGCTGAAGGCGACCCACCCGCACTGCCGGCTGATCGTGTGCCCGGCGTACTACCACAACCACAACCGAATCCGCGAGGAAGGCCCCCAGGACTACATCGACCACCAGGAGCAGTACCTCCGGAAGTTCGGCTCCCTCGTCCCCGCCGACGTGCTCATCGAATGGAGCGGCTCGGGCCAGACCTCGGCCAAGATCACGAAGGAGGACGTGGACTACTTCGCTCGACTCATCGGCAGGACGCCCCTCTACTGGGACAACAGCTACAGCAACGTTAGCCTCTACCTCCCCGCGGACCGGGACTATCCTGAGCGGCTTTGGGAGATGGTGGCGGGTGTGCACCTCTGCGGCTCTGGCCCGTCCTACCTGGTCGATCACCTGCGCTATGCCGACTACCTATGGAACCCCGAGGCGCACGATCCGAGCGAGTCATGGCCGAAGGCCATCGAGATGGTGCTGGGCGAGGGGTTGGCTGACCCCTGGTTGCGGTTCCGGGATGAGTACCTTCCCGTAGCTACCTTCGAGTACGGACTCGTGGGTGGATCTGACCACCTCTCCCAACTAAGCGATGCCGAACTGCGGGACCGGCTTGCGCAGAGGTACGGGTTCAAGTACGGGCTCCAGAAGCTGGAGTCCATGCTGCGCAGTATCGGCGAGATGGAGCAGTCACTGGCTACGATCAGGGACCGGAGCCCCAACACAGAACACGTCGCCGCCCTCGAGAACATCGCCGCGCCCTACTCGGCTCAAACCGAGCGCTTGCGCGACTTCCTCCGCGGGGAGCAATAGGGGCCGCAGGCCTCCGAACCCACCGGCAGGGCCGACGCCTGACTGCGGGCCCCCTGCGGCTTGCCTTGCCCATCCGGCGCAGCGCCACACTCCCCTGCCGCACTCAGTACCACCATTCCTGGTACGCCGTCCGTCCGGTGCCAGGCCCGAACTGCACGGCATCAATCCACAGCGTGCCCTACGTGAGCGGCCAGAACCTGATCGACGGTGTCTTCTACCATCCTGGGCGGTCGATAACTCACCTCGTAGCGCTTCCAGTCGACGTCAACTCGGACCTTGGCAGAAAAAACGGTGTAGCCGCCGGAGCGCACCTCCTGATGCCGCGGCAATCGGGATGTAGCCCCTGGCGACCCTACCGAGGGGCCGGGCCCCCTCCGCGTCCTGTGTACGGATCGCCCTTGATGCTGCAGAATGTCTCCGCTATACTCCCTGCGGCCGGTCTTGCCGGAGGCCTCCGGCGCCTCTGGCGGGTTCTACCGTGTGACGGCCGGAGGCCGTGATGGGCCCGCCCAATCCTCCACCCGTAGCCCAACTCCACCGACCCGACGGGAGGGTGCGGAGAAGTGGCTGCCTACCTCGCTGATCTCCACCCGATCGTTCAGGCTCTGCTGGCAACCTGCTTCACGTGGTTCCTGACAGCGGCGGGCGCAGCGTTGGTGTTCGTGGCCAGGGACTTCAGCAAGAAGGCCCTGGACGGCATGCTGGGGTTTGCCGCGGGTGTGATGATCGCGGCCAGTTACTGGTCGCTGCTTGCGCCGGCGATCGAGCTATCCGAGGAGGGCCCTCTTCCGGCCTGGATCCCGGCCGCGGTTGGGTTTCTTCTCGGTGGCATCTTCCTGCTCGGAGTGGACAAGACGCTGCCCCATCTGCACATCGGACAGGCCACGGAGGACGCAGAGGGCCTCAAGACATCCTGGCAGCGGAGCGTGCTGCTGATCTTGGCCATCACGCTCCACAACATCCCTGAAGGCCTTGCTGTCGGAGTTGCCTTCGGAGCCGCTGCGGCGGGAGTACCGGCGGCCACGCTGACGGCGGCCATCGCTCTGGCTGTCGGGATCGGGATCCAGAATTTTCCCGAAGGGACGGCCGTCTCCGTCCCACTCCGCCGCGAGGGAATGTCCCGCCTGAAGAGCTTCTTCTATGGGCAGTTGTCGGCGGTCGTTGAGCCGTTCGCGGCGGTAATTGGGGCCGCGGCAGTTCTCATCGCTCGACCCATACTGCCCTACGCCCTCGCCTTCGCGGCGGGCGCGATGATCTACGTCGTCGTCGAGGAACTCGTACCCGAATCGCACCGCAAGCACAGTGATGTGGCCACGATGGGTGCCATGGCCGGCTTCACGGTCATGATGATGCTTGACGTGGCGCTGGGGTAGCCCGTTTCATTCACGACGAACGTCTGCGGGCAACCCGCTCTTTTGAAAAAGAGCCGGTTTCCCGCGCCCTTCCGGCAGTGAACTTTGTGCCGGTGTGGGTATCTGGCGTGAAGCGCCCTGTGCTACTCCTGGGGGCTTCGGGCCGGATACTCCGCCTGCAGACGACGGCAGGCTCGTATTCGGCCCCTCCTCA